>JAWWCG010000838.1:0-1847 GCA_033720555.1 Kiloniellales bacterium
GCCGGGCGCTACCGGGCCCGCCTGGCGATCGTTCACGCGGTCGTGGGCGATATCTCGCTCGGCGCCTTGATGGAGACGGCGAAGCGGCAGGGCTTTCTGGGCGACATCGTCGCCGAGCTCGACGAGGCCATGACCGGGCCCGCCTTTCCCACGCCGATCACCGCGCCGCCGCGGGGCACGGCGCCGACCGTCTTGCTGGAGCGTTTCGGCGCGCTGCTGCTGGAGGGGGCGTCGGCCAGGGCGCGCGAGCTTGGCGTCGCGCGGGTGGAGACCGCGCTGCTGGGTGAGGACATCGCGCGCGAAGTGCTCCAGTTCGTCGAGGCCAACGGCGTCGATCTGATCGTGTGCGGAACGCGGGGTCAGGGGGATATCAAGAGCTTCTTCCTGGGCAGCGTTTCCCGCGAGCTGCTCGAGGAGGCGAAATGCCCGTGCCTGGTCGTCAAATAGCCGGGATCCTCCGGCAGGCGAAAGCGTCCGGCGAATCCGACCGCTTGGCGTCGATGGTCGCGGGTGCGACCGAGCGAACCAACCATGCAACAGGGAGGGGAATATGAGCGATGTATCCGTGATCGGTTTGGGCGTCATGGGCAGCGCCCTCGCGCGCACGCTTCTCGAGAGCGGCCGCGCGGTGACGGTCTGGAACCGAACCGCCCAGAAGGCCGAGCCGCTGGCGGCTGCCGGCGCTGACGTGGCGGACACCGCCGCCGCGGCCGTCGCGGCGAGTCCGGCGACCATCGTCTGCATCGCCTCGCACGACCAGACCATCGAGCTGCTGAGCGGATTCGCGGATTCGCTGCGCGGCAAGACTATCATCGAGCTCAGCACCGGCGGCGCGGAGGAGGCCGAGGCGCTGGCGAAGCTGCTGTCGGACAACGGGGCGGCCTGGCTGGTCGGCATCATCAATGCCTATCCGACCCAGATCGGCGGCCCGGAGACCGTGCTGAGCATGGTGGGCGACACCGAGGTCTGGGAGACCTGGCAGCCCGTCATCAAGACCCTGGGCGGCGCCGCCGCCCATTTCGGAACCGAGGCCGGCATGGCGGCCGCGCTCTTCGCCGCCCTGTTCACGACGCGCCAGGGCTTCATGTTCGGCATGATCTACGGCGGGCTGATCTGCAAGAAGGCGGGAATTCCGCTCGAGAGCTTCGTTCGTCAGGTGCCGGTGTCGCTGGGCATGCTGCCGAGCTACCACAAATACTTCGCCGACACCGTTCCGGCCGGCAAGTTCGACAATCCGCCGGCCACCATGCAGACCTACGCGGCGGCGCTCGACGACGCGCTGAAGACGTTCAAGACCCACGGCGCCCCGAGCGAGCTGCCGCAGCTGTTCAGCGACCTCGCCCACAAGGGCGTGGACGCGGGCCTCAGCGACAAGGCCCTGACGGCCCTGGTCGAGCTGCTCTAGGCGAGCGCGCTCGGCCGACGGGTCATAACTTCGGAGCGGCGGCCTCGTTCAGCTCCGCAGGATCTTGGTGAGCGCGGTGATCTGCTCGTCGGCGAGGCCGGACTCGATGCCGCGTTCGACCAGGTCGTGGAGAAGCTGCGGCAGCTCTCGGGGCGTGCCGAGGTCCCGGCAGGTGTTCAGCACGTCCTGGAACGCGGCGTAATAGGTGCCCATCGAGGCGGGCGGGTTGGAGAAATCGCCGCTCGGCACGCTGGCGGCGAACACGTCGTAGTAGTCGTGGACGACCTTGATCGTCAGCGGAAGCTGGGCGACGTAGGCGTCCATCGAGACGCCGGCCTTCTCGCATAGCAGGGCGCCGTAGATCATGCCGAACATGAACCCCTGACGCGGCAGGAAGAGGGAGGCGTAAATGGCCGCCAGCGCCTTGGGATTCTCGCCGACA
>JAWWCG010000839.1:0-1843 GCA_033720555.1 Kiloniellales bacterium
CGTGGTCGTCCTGATCTCCGGCGCGGTGCGCGCCGCCCTCATGTCGGACTATCGGCTGAGCCCGCTCGGCCGGCATCGCTTGCGCGGCCGCAGCGACGAGATCGAGGTCTTCGCCCTCGAGCCGGCGCCAGTGGACGCGCGGCGCGCGGACGCGCGCGAGCAGCTTCCGGGCTAGAGTTTCGCGGTCGCGGCCCGCTGCCACGGGGTCACGGGGTCACGGGGTCACGGGGTCACGGCGACCGCCGCGCAAGAGCGCTTCATGCGCTCGGGGCGGCCTCGCACCGAGACCGCCCCGTCGCCACCAAGCCACCCCTAGAGAGGAGATCCAACGCTTCCCAACACCGCTACGTCACGACACCCAACCCGCCGAACGACCTTGGCGAACCCGCCTACTCCCGGTCGCCCGAGCGTTGCGGCGATCGCGTCGATGGCCCCCCGCCCCGACAGATCGATACCGCTCGCCGCGCTCGCCCGGCGGAAACGCAATCACGGAACGAGATCTTGCCTGCCGCTCCGCAATGCTTAAGTGAAAGCTAGCATATAATTCGATTTTGTCAATAAACATTTTCAAAATTCTTTTTTAACTTAGACAAAATAAAGATAAAATTTTATATATATTTGACTAATATTTGTCTGATCTTATTCTTGGCGCCGCGAGAACCCGGAGCTTCGTGGCCGCGCATTTGGGCTTGCGGCGAATCCGGCGGCGCCGGCATACCCCTTTCGTGACCCCAGTCCAGGCGCCGTTTCAGGGGCGGTCGGAGACGGGCAACGCCGGAAGTTTCCAGGTCTCCTCCCTTGGCCGTCCCGCCCGAAGGGCGACCCGCCGAGCCAGCTCAGACCGGTCGAAACGCCATGAAAATAATCGCAATCGCTTCACGTAAAGGCGGCGTCGGCAAGACCACGCTCGCCGGCCACCTTGCGGTCCAGGCCGAACGGGCCGGCCAGGCGCCGGTCGGCCTGATGGACGTCGATCCGCAAGGCAACCTGGCCGATTGGTGGAACGCGCGGGCGAGCGCCTCTCCCCTCTACGTGCGCATCTCCCTCGACCGCCTCGGCCAGGAGGTCGCGAACCTCGCCGGCCAGGGAATTACCCACCTGATCGTCGATACGCCGCCGACGGTGAACGCCGACGTCGGCGAGCTCATCGCCCTCGCCGACCTGGTGGTGATCCCGACCCGGCCCGGGCCGCACGACCTGCGCTCCATCGGCGCGACCATCGAGCTGGTCGAGAAGGCCGGCAAGCCTTTGGTCTTCGTCGTGAACGCGGCGGTGAAGAACGCGCGGATCACCAACGAGACCCTCACCCTGCTGTCGCGCCACGGCCACCTCGCCCCGACGGTCGTTCACCAGCGCGTCGCCTTCGCCTCCAGCATGACCGACGGGCGCACGGTAATGGAGCTGGCCCCGAGCGCCGCGGCCAGTGTCGAGATCGAGCGGCTCTGGTCGTACCTGCACCAGCGCCTCGCCGGCGCCGGCCCGAGCCCGGCCCTGTCGCTCGGGGCGCCGCTGGCGTCCGGCGCGCAGCTCGGCGGGATTTCGCGGTGAGCACGCCCGACCCGCCCACCTCGTCCGCCGCGCCCGATAACGCCGCCGGCCTCTTCGCCGCCAAGGGCGAGGCCCTGCCCGGCTGCTCGGACCAGCGCGTCAAGCGCGCCTCCGGGGGCGGCGCGCCGGCAGGCCTCGCCGACGCGACGCGGACGACCGCCCACGACCCGGACGCGGCGCAGGACGGCGCGCAGGACGGCGCGCAGGACAAGACGCAGGACGGTGGCGCGGCGAGCGTCCTGTCGATCGACCTGCGCGCCACCCTGGTGAGCGAGCCGGCGCCGCGCCGCGAGCC
>JAWWCG010000840.1:0-1843 GCA_033720555.1 Kiloniellales bacterium
GGCGCCTGAGCTGGATCGAGCACGAGCGTCGCGCGGGGGGCCCCTCGCGGGCTGAGCCAGCGCGAAAACCCATCCTCGAAAGGACCGGCAATAAAGGTGCACAAAAACGTATACAAATTGATGTACAGCCTTAACAGGCTATAGTAGCATCAAGCGAAGATCAAAAGGAACGGGAAAACTCTCAAGAAGTTGATGATTTAAGGTTGTGCTCCAGCGCGAAAGCCAGATTTGAACACAAAGGCGCCGGAGGACAGCCGGCCGGCAAGCCTGCCTGGTTGGCCCCGGGACGAAGCCGGAGACGACCGTGACGCCGGCCCCGGGAGGCACGCCAGGGGACGGCGCGCCCCGGGACGGCAAGCAAGGCGACGGCCCGCGAGGGGGAGGGACGCTAGCTCATGACCCGCCTGACGAACGGCAAGGTCTACGACGTGGCCAAGGCCTCGTTCGAGGATCTCGACATCCTCCTTCGAGGCGACAGGATCGAAGCGCTGGTGCCGCGCGACCAGGCGGCCACGGCCGATCAAGACGTCCTCGATATGCGCGGTGCCTTCGTTCTACCTGGCCTGATCGACTGCCACGTCCACCTGACGCTCGACCCCTCGGTGGGCGACCCCTCGGCCTACAAGCAGCGAGACAACCAGCGGATTCGGCAAGATACCTCGGCGGCGGCGCGCGCCACCCTGTTGGGGGGCATCACCTCGGTTCGCGATTGCGGCGGCTGGGAGTACCTGGAGATGGCGGTGCGCGAGGAGATCGCGGCCGGTACGGCCATCGGGCCGCGCATGTTCCTGTCCGGCAAGCTGGTGTGGGTCGAGACGCCGGGGGCGCGCGACTACCCCGGCATGTTCGAGCTCGCCAAGACTCCCGAGGAACTGTGCGCCGCCGCCGCGCGCCAACTGGACAAGGGGGCCGATTTCATCAAGGTGATGGCCACGGGGATGGTCCTCTCCCCCGAGGGCGAGCAGCCCGACGACGTTTTCTACACGGTGGCGGAGCTTTCCGCCCTCACGGCGTTCGCCCACGCCAAGGGCGTCAAGGTTGCCTGCCATGCCGAGGGACTGAACGGCATCTGGACCGTGGTGGAGGCCGGCACCGACAGCGTCGAGCACGTCACCTTTGCCGACGACGACGTTCTCAAGGTCATGGCGAGCAAGGGCACGTTCGCCGTTCCCACCTGCATGGTCATGTCCGCCTACCTGGACGATCCGAAGCTGAGGCAGCAGGCGCCCAGGTACATCATCGAGCGCTTCGAGGACGTCAAGCCGCGACACAGCCGGGCGATCCACCAGGCCCACGCCCACGGCGTGCCCATCGCCATGGGCACCGATGCCGGCGCGCCGGGGGTATATCACGGCAAGAACGCGCAGGAAGTCGGCCGCATGGTGCGCGACGCCGGACTGCCGCCGCAAGCCGCGATACGGGCGGCGACGCTGGACGCCGCGCGGCTGCTCGGCCACGAGGATAAGCTTGGGTCTCTCGAGGCCGGCAAATACGCGGACCTGATCGCGGCCCGGGAAAACCCGCTCGACGACCCGGCGGCGCTGGAAGATCTCTGCTTCGTGATGAAGGGCGGCGACATCGTGAGGGACGAGCTTCATTAGCGGCGCGCCAATCCGCGACGGGCTTGCGCGCCGAAGCGGCCGCGCCCCGGAGACCGCCGCCGCCATCGGGCACGAGACAACTGGGCCCGGCTTGGGGCCACTGGGACAGCAACCCCGCAAAGGAGGAGTTATGATGGGTAACGTCTTGCCAGCGCTTCGCAGTGTCCTGCTGGGCGTCGGTTTGGCGGCTGCGTTCGCCGCCGCGCAGGCCGAAGCGGCGGAGGTGCCGGAGTCCGACGAAC
>JAWWCG010000841.1:0-1843 GCA_033720555.1 Kiloniellales bacterium
CATTCGGTCGTGTTCGGCGGCTTCGCCGCCAACGAGCTGGCCGTGCGTATCGACGATTGCCAGCCCAAGCTGATCGTGTCGGCGTCCTGCGGCATCGAGCCCGGCCGGGTGGTGGCGGACAAGCCCTTGCTCGATCGGGCGATCGAGCTGGCGGCCCACAAGCCCGACGGCTGCATCATCCTGCAGCGCGACCGGGAACCGGCGTCGCTCGTCCCCGGGCGCGATCACGACTGGCAGGAACTGGAAGCGGCCGCCCGGCCGCACGACTGCGTCGCCGTCGCGGCCACCGACCCGCTCTATATCCTCTACACCTCCGGGACGACCGGTCAGCCCAAGGGGGTGGTGCGCGACAACGGCGGCCACGCCGTGGCGCTCGCCTGGACCATGAAGAACATCTACGACGTCGATCCGGGCGAGGCCTATTGGGCGGCGTCCGACGTCGGCTGGGTGGTCGGCCATTCCTACATCGTCTATGCGCCCCTGCTGCACGGCTGCACCACCATCCTCTACGAAGGCAAGCCCGTCGGCACGCCCGACGCGGGCGCGTTCTGGCGCGTCATCTCGCAACACCGGGTGAGCGCCCTGTTCACGGCGCCGACGGCGTTCCGCGCGATTCGCCAGCAGGATCCGAACGGCGAGCATATCGCGAAGTTCGACCTCGGCGGATTTCGCACGGTGTTTCTCGCCGGCGAGCGTTGCGATCCCGATACGCTCCACTGGGCGGAGCAGAAGCTTCGGGTGCCGGTCATCGATCACTGGTGGCAAACCGAAACCGGCTGGGCGATCGCGGCGAACTGCATGGGCATCGAGCCGCTGCCGGTCAAGGCCGGCTCGCCGACCCGCGCCGCGCCGGGCTGGGACCTCCAGGTGCTGAACGGCGAGGGCCGGCCCGTGGAGCCCGGCACCATCGGTGCCATCGTCGCTCGCCTGCCCCTGCCGCCGGGCTCCTCTCCGACGCTGTGGAACGCCGACGAGCGGTTCGAGAAATCCTACATGACGAACTTCCCGGGCTATTACGAGACCGGCGACGCCGGCTATCTCGACGAGGACGGCTACGTCTTCGTCATGGCGCGCACCGACGACATCATCAACGTCGCCGGCCACCGCCTGTCGACCGGCGCGATGGAGGAGGTGCTGGCGTCCCATCCGGACGTGGCCGAATGCGCGGTCATCGGCGCGGCGGACCAGCTCAAGGGCCAGCTTCCGCTCGGCTTCCTGGTCCTGACCGCCGGGGTCGACCGGCCGGAGGAGGAGATCGTCGGCGAGGTGGTCGGCCTGGTGCGCGAGAAGATCGGACCGGTGGCGGCCTTCAAGCAGGCCGCGGTGGTCCAGCGCCTGCCCAAGACCCGCTCGGGCAAGATCCTGCGCGCCACCATGAAGAGGATCGCCGACGGCGAGGACTACAAGGTGCCGGCCACGATCGACGACCCGGCGATCCTGGACGAGATCACCGACGCGCTGAAGACCATCGGCTATCCGCCGAAGGCCTGAGCGCCGGGACCCTCGCCCGAGGCCCGCAAGCTCACTTGCGGCGCGCCAAGGCTCATGGCAGCTTGAGCGCAGAAGCGTTGCAGAGGTGGAGGGTCCGGTCATGCGCCTGCAAGACAAGGTTGCCGTCGTCACGGGCGCGGCCGTGGGCATCGGGCGCGCCTGCGCCGAGCGTTTCGCCAGGGAAGGGGCGAAGGTCGTCCTCAGCGACATCGATGCCGCCAAGGGCGAGGAGGCGGCCGAAGCGATTCAGGCGCACGGCGGCGACGCGCTGTTCGTCGCCTGCGACGTCGGCGACAAGTCCCAGGTCGACGCCCTGATCGAGTCCGCGGTCGCCGCCTTCGGCCGCCTCGAC
>JAWWCG010000842.1:0-1840 GCA_033720555.1 Kiloniellales bacterium
CCGCTCCGTGGCTCCTGTTCCTGCACGCCGACACGCGGCTCGCGCCCGGCTGGTCGGCGCCGGTGCGGGCGTTCATCGCCTCGGCCGCCGGCGAGGACCGGGCCGCGGTCTTCGCGCTGGCCTTCGACGATCCCTCGCGCGCCGCACGGGCGCTCGCCCGCCTCGCCAATTGGCGGGCCCGTCGGCTGGCGCTGCCCTACGGCGACCAGGGCCTGGTCATCGCGCGCGCGCTCTACGATCGGCTGGGCGGCTTCCGGCCGCTGCCGCTGATGGAGGACGTCGACCTGGTGCGCCGCCTCGGCCGCCGGCGGCTGGCGCACCTCGACGCGCTCGCCGTCACCTCCGCCCAGCGCTATCGCCGGGCGGGCTGGTGGCCGCGCGCGGCGCGCAACCTGGTGGTGCTCGCCCTATATTATCTCGGCGTGCCGCCGCGGCTGCTGAAGCGCCTTTACGGCTAGAGCAGGACCCGACCAGATTGAACCACGCTGACGGTGCGATTTTGGCCGGACGTTAGGAGCGAGGACGATGGACATGCCGACGCATATTCCCAGGGGATTTTGGCGACGAGCGACGCGACGTCCGGCCAAAAGCGCCCGTCCCTTAGGGGTTGGCACAAACCAATTTGGTGGCTGGCGCTCCGCGTCGTTGCGGGGCTCGCCGGATGTCCCGGCATCGCGCTTCGCCCCGCGCCTAGCGGGCCCAACCAGCCCAGAGCCAACAGCGTTGATTCAATCTGGTCGGGTCCTGCTCTAGCGAGGAGGCCGAGCCTTGGAACGCCATCTGGTCGTCTTCCTGCGCGCCCCCCGCCTCGGGCGGGCGAAGCGGCGCCTCGCCCGCGACGTCGGGCTGGTGGCCGCCTGGCGGTTCCACCGGCTAAGCGCCGCGCGCTTGTTGCGGCGGCTCGCGCGCCCCGGCGGCGCTGTGCCCTGCGGGCGCTGGCGCTGCTGGCTGGCGGTGACGCCCGACCGGGAGGCGGCGGCGCTCGCCGGGCGGGCGGGCGCGCCGTGGCGGACCCTGCCGCAGGGGCCGGGCGACCTCGGCGACCGCATGGCGCGGGTCCTCAGGCGCCTGCCGCCTGGGCCGGTGGTGATCGTCGGCGCCGACATCCCGGACCTGACGGCCGCCCACGTCGCCCGGGCCTTTCGCCGGCTGGGCGACCACGGCTGGGTGATCGGCCCGGCCGAGGACGGCGGCTATTGGCTGATCGGCGCCCGGCGCCGGCCGCACCTGAGGCTGCCGTTCGCCGGCGTGCGCTGGGGCGGCCCCCATGCGCTCGCCGACACCCTGGCCGGGCTCGCCGGCGCGCGCGTCGCCCGGCTCGAGGTGCTGGCCGACGTCGACCGAGGCGCCGATCTGGCGCGCGTCGCCCGGCGCGCCGCGAGGGCCTGAGGCGCGGCGCCCGAGTCGCGCACGGGGGCCTTTTCGTCTCCCGACGGCCGCCGCTTGCACCGTCCAGGCGGGCCAAGGTCTTGCCCGGAGGATATTGGAGGCGGCCGGGTTTCGTGATCCCCTCGGTCCTCGGGGCGAATCGCGAAGGAGGGAAGCGACATGCACACGCAGCGAGTCCGGGCCGGCCAGCAGTACTATTCGGTCGACGGGGCGGCCCATGTCTGGCAGGTGCAGGAGGTGTTCGGCGAGCCGGGCGGGCTGCGCCACGTGCGGCTGTTCAATGTCGAGGCGCCGCGGGACGTGCGCACCTTGACCTGCGCCGTGCTCGGCGACAGCCGCCGTTTCCGGCTGTTGTCGGAGGACCCGGACCACGGCGCGGCCCGCAGCCGATCGAGAGGCCAACTTCGCGGCCACCTGCAGGGCCCATCCGCCCACGGCGGGCGCGGCTAGA
>JAWWCG010000843.1:0-1838 GCA_033720555.1 Kiloniellales bacterium
CCTGCGGCCGGACCTGCTCGACGCCCGCTTCGCCCTGGCCATGGCGCTCAAGGGCCTGGGGCGCCTGGACGAGGCGGCCGAGGCCTATCGCCAGGTGATCGCGCAGCAGCCGGGCCACCGGGCCGCCATGACCTGGCTGGCGCGGATCCTGCTGCGCCGCGGCCGGCACGAGGAAGGGCTGGCTTGGCTGACGCGGGCCGGCGGCATGATCGCCTTCTCGGCCCGCCGCGGCGTTCCCTTCGCCCTGCTCGGGCCCGAAGTCGGGGCACGGCCGACGCCATGAGACGCGAGCGCCTCGCGGCCGGCGCGGCCCCCCATTTCATCGGCTGCTGGGCGCTCGAGGACGACGGCCTCTGCGACGGCCTGGTCGCCCACTTCGAGGCGAACGCGGCCGCCCAGAAGCCGGGCTTCGTCGGCGGCGGCGTGGTCGACCCCTCGTTCAAGCAGTCGATCGACCTGACGCTGGCCCCCGAGGCGCTCGCCAAGGGTGAGAGCCCGGTCCTGGGCGCCTACTTCGAGCGGCTCAACCACTGCTTCTGGGACTACCTGGAGGAATGGGCGTTCTTGAAGTCGTTTCTCGACGAGGTCCACATCGGCAGCTTCAACATCCAGAAATACGCCGACGGCGACCACTTCGGCGGCCTTCACTCCGAGCGCACGGCGCTCGCCAACGCCCACCGGGTGCTGGTCTGGATGACTTACCTGAACGACGTGGCGGCCGGCGGCGAGACCGAGTTCCCCCACTTCGCCCTCAAGGTTCGGCCGGCCAAGGGCAAGACGCTGATCTGGCCGGCCGAATGGACCCACGCTCACCGCGGCTGCGTCGTCGAACGCGGCCCCAAGTACATCGTCACCGGCTGGATGCACTTCGCGAAATGACGGCGCGGGCCGGTTTCGCAGGGATCGAAAGGACGAGGAGGCGCGTCTTCGCGCGACGACGCGCCTCCCGTCCCCCCGGGCTACCGCCGGGCCGCCGCCGGGGGTGGGATGGGGCGGCGGCCGAGCGGCTCCAATGGCCTAGCTGTTGGGCGGCAGGACGACGGTGTCGATCACGTGAATCACGCCGTTCGACGCCGGGATGTCGACCGCCGTCACCTTGGCGTCGTTGACCATGACGGTGTTGCCGTCGGTCTTCACCGTCAGCATCTCGCCGTTGACGGTCTCGGCTTCGTCGAGCTCGACGACGTCGGCCGCCATGACCTCGCCCGCCACGACGTGATAGGTCAGGATGGCGGTCAGCTTGTCCTTGTTCTCGGGCTTCAGCAGCTCCTCGACGGTTCCGGCGGGCAGCTTGGCGAAGGCCGCGTCGGTCGGCGCGAAGACCGTGAACGGGCCCGGGCCCTTCAGGGTCTCGACCAGGCCGGCCGCATCGAGCGCCGCCGCCAGAGTCTTGAAATCGCCCGCCGCCACCGCCGTGTCGACGATGTCCTGATTGGCGGCGCGGACGCTCATGGCGCCCATCGTCAGGCCGACCGCGGCCAAGGCGGCGATGGCCAACTTGGTAACCGAATTTCTCATGTCCGTTCCTCCTCGACGTTGGCGAGGCAAACCGCCGCAGTGACGGTCGCGACCTCGGATCTCCGGGGGACCGGCCTTTACGGCGGCCCCGCGGATTTGATCGACGTGTCCCGATCAGCGTCCTCTATACGTTTCCTGTAGTGCACATGGATTTTCATGAAGCGTAAATTTTTTCCATGTGAGAACAGGTTTTCCGCATGGTAGAAGTTTGTCCGAGCGGTTTGCCCGACAGTTAAATCCCCGGGTGAACTCCCGGCCTCGATCACTTCTTCGTCGACGAGGCCCGCCCGCTGGTCGCGGTGACCCGAAAGCGGGACCGC
>JAWWCG010000844.1:0-1836 GCA_033720555.1 Kiloniellales bacterium
CAGCTTCGACTACCACGTCGAGGGCTACCGCGAGGGCGACCTGGTGAAGGTGGCGATCCTGGTGAACGCCGAGCCGGTCGACGCGCTCGCCATGATCGTCCACCGCAGCCACGCCGAGTCCCGCGGCCGGGCGCTCTGCCAGCGCCTGAAGGACCTGATCCCGCGCCAGCTCTTCAAGGTGGCGATCCAGGCGGCGATCGGCGGCAAGGTGATCGCCCGCGAGACCGTGAGCGCGCTCAGGAAGGACGTGACCGCCAAGTGCTACGGCGGCGACGTGACGCGCAAGAGAAAGCTGCTGGAGAAGCAGAAGGCCGGCAAGAAGCGCATGCGTCAGTTCGGCGAGGTCGAGATCCCCCAGTCGGCCTTCATCGCTGCGCTCAAGATGGACGACGGCTGAATCGTTTCCCAAGGCGCCTGGGCTGTCGTATCGTCCCCGGCCGCAAGCCACGTCGAGCGACCTTGGGGGATTCATGAAACACAGCATCCGCGACCTGATCGACTGGGAACAGCCGTTCCCGCCGGAGGAATACGCCGAGCGGCGCCGCAAGGTGCGCGCCGCCATGGCGCGGGCCGGCATCGACGGCCTCTTCGTCACCGGCGCGGCCGACGTCAACTACCTCACCGGCTACGATCAGATCTGGCACGCCTACCTCAACGTCATCGGCCTGTTCCTCAGGGCCGACGACGAGGCGAGCCTGTTCTTCGACAACGACGGCCACGTGGTGCTGCAGTCGACCACGCCCGACATCGAGGAGGTCTGCGTCATGCCGCGGGGGCCGGCGGCGAGCCACGTGCCGCTGGTGGCCGAGGCGATCCACGGCCGCGGCTGGGCCAAGGGGCGCATCGCGCTCCAGCCCTGGTGCTACGGGCCCCACCCCGCGCTGCTCGAGGCGATCGGCCAGCGCCTCGCCGAAGCCGGCGCCGCCGAGATCGCCGACGGCTCGAACCTGGTCGAGGACGTACGGCTCATCAAGTCGCCGCGCGAGGTGGCGGTCGTCCGCGAGGCGGCCCGCGTCGCCGACCTGGCGATGGCGGCGGCGCGCGACGCGCTCGCCCCCGGCCTGCGCGAGACCGACGTGGACGCCGCCATGACCGCCGAGATGATGCGCCACGGCTGCGGCTATCCGGCGATCCGCTCCATGGTGGGCTCGGGGCCGCGCTCGGGCGCCCACCACGGCCCCGCCACCCACCGCCGGCTCAAGGCGGGCGACGTCGTCCACGTCGATTTCTGCACCTCGCTGCACCGCTATCACGTCAATCTGAGCCGCAGTTTCTCGGTCGGCGAGGCCGACCCGCGCTGGGTCGACCTGATGGACCGCTCCGCCGGCTGCATCGACGCCGTGCTGGAGGCCGTCAGGCCCGGCCAATCCCTGGCCCGGGTTCAGGAGGTGGCCGACGCCTACACCGACGCCCAGGGCCTGCGCCCCTACGTCTGGCTGATCGGCGGCTACAGCCTCGGCATCGCCATGCCGCCGGACTGGGTCGGCCGCCACCGGCCGAAGCCGCGCGAGGACGTGCCGATTCCCGATCTTGTGCCGGGCCTGGTGTTCAACTACGAGAACCAGTTCGACGTCTTCGAGGGCTGGCCCGGCGGCACCGGGGCGGCCTACATCGAGACCTTCCTGGTGGGCGAGGACGGCCTGGAGGTCCTGTCGGCGCTGCCGCGCACGCTGGTCGCCGCCGGCGGCTAGGCCGCGGCCGGCCGCGCCTTAGGCGCCGGGCGGCGGCGGTTCGTCCGCCGCCGGGGCCGCGCGGGCGGGCCGGCGCACGAAGCCGAGGGCGATGAGGACGAGGCCGACGATCCCGAGGACGAGCGCGGCGGGCCACTGCAGCACG
>JAWWCG010000845.1:0-1835 GCA_033720555.1 Kiloniellales bacterium
GGCGCCACCCGCTCCTCCTCGCCCAGTCCCTCGAGGCTGCCGAGCAGGAAGCGCAGCGTGTTGCGCAGGCGCCGATAGGCGTCGACCTGATAGCGCAGGATCTCCGGGCCGATGCGAACGTCCTCCTCGTAGTTGGAGGCGACCACCCAGAGCCGCAGGATGTCCGCGCCGTTCTCGGCGATGATCTCCTGGGGCGAGATCACGTTGCCCAGGGACTTCGACATCTTGCGGCCGTGTTCGTCGAGCACGAAGCCGTGGGTCAGCACCGCCCGGTAGGGCGCCCGCCCGCGGGTGCCGGCCGACTCCAAGAGCGAGGTGTGGAACCAGCCGCGGTGCTGGTCTGAGCCCTCGAGATAGAGCGAGGCCGGCCACTCGAGCTCCGGGCGGGCCTCCAGCACGAAGCTGTGGGTCGAGCCGGAATCGAACCAGACCTCGACGATGTCGCGCACCTGCTCGTAGTCCGCCGGGTCGTGGTCGGGCCCCAGGAACCGCCGGGGCTCGCTGGTCAGCCAGGCATCGCCGCCCTCCGTCTCGAAGGCCTCGGCGACGCGTTCGATCACCGCGGGATCGCGCAGCAGCTCGCCGGACTCCTTGGCGACGAACAGCGGCAAGGGCACGCCCCACAGCCGCTGGCGCGAGATGCACCAGTCGGGCCGCTGCTCGATCATGGCGTAGAGCCGGTTGCGCCCGGCCGCCGGCACGAAGCGGGTCTCGCGGATCGCGGCCAAGGCCTTGCCCCGCAGGTCGTTCGCCGACATCGAGATGAACCACTGGGGGGTGTTGCGGAAGATGAGCGGCGCCTTGGAGCGCCAGGAATGCGGATAGCTGTGGCGGAGCTTGGCCTGGGCCAAGAGCGCGCCGGCCGCGCGCAGCCGCTCGATGACCGCGGCGTTGGCGTCGCCCGGCTTGCCGTCGTCGTCGTAGACCCGGGTGCCCGCGAACAGCGGCACGTGGGGCATGAAATAGCCCGCCCCGTCCACCGTCTGCGGCATCTCGAGCCCGTGCGCCTGGCCGAGCTCGAAGTCGTCCGAGCCGTGGCCGGGCGCGATGTGGACGCAGCCGGTGCCCTGATCGAGGGTGACGAAATCGGCCGCCAGGACCGGCACGTCGAAGTCGTAGCCCTCGCCGCGAAACGGGTGGGCCAAGAGGGTGCCGAGCAGCTCCTCGCCGGCGAAGGTGGTCACCGCGCGGCTCCGCTCGATGCCCAGGTCCGCCTCGACCTGCGCCTTGAGGGCCTCGGCCGCCAGCAGGACCTCGCCCGGCGCCGCCAGGCTCTGCTCGCCGACCGTCTCGACCTCGAAGGCGACGTAGCGGGCCTCGGGGTCCAGGGCGACCGCCCGGTTGCCGGGAATCGTCCACGGCGTGGTGGTCCAGATGACGACGGCGGCGCCGTCCGGCAGCTCGGCCGGGCTCTGCAGCACGGCGAAGCGCACCCAGACGGTGGGCGAGGTGTGGTCGTGGTACTCGACCTCGGCGTCGGCAAGCGCGGTGCGTTCCGGCACCGACCAGAGCACCGGCATGGCGCCGGCGTAGAGCCCGCCGTTGGCGACGAACTTGCCGATCTCCCGCACGATCTGGGCTTCCGCCGAGAACGCCATGGTGGTGTAGGGCCGCCGCCAGTCGCCCTCGACGCCGAGGCGCTGGAACTCCTCGGTCTGCACCTCGATCCAGTGCTGGGCGAACTCGCGGCATTCGCGCCGGAAATCGACCGGCGCCACCGCGTCCTTGCTCTGGCCGCGGGCGCGGTAGCCCTCCTCCACCTTCCACTCGATCGGCAGGCCGTGGCAGTCCCAGCCGGGCACGTAGTGGGCGTTCTTGCCCAGCATCTGCTGCGA
>JAWWCG010000846.1:0-1827 GCA_033720555.1 Kiloniellales bacterium
GACCAGCCCCTCTTGCATACCGTCCGAGGCGCGGGATACTGCCTGCGTGACACCGGTTAGGCTGCTCCAATCGCGAACCTTTCGCCTCGCGCTGATCTACCTCTGCCTGTTCAGCACGGCGATGCTCGCCCTGGTGGGCTTTGTCTACTGGTACGCCACCGATTCCCTGTCGCGCCAGATCGACGCCACCATCGACGCCGAGATCCGCGGCCTGGCCGAGCAGTACCATCAGCGCGGCATCCGCGGCCTCTTGGACGCGGTCGAGCGCCGGGCCGCCGGCGCCGCCGGCCGGCGCGGCCTCTACCTGCTGGTCGACCGCGACTACACGCCCCTGGCCGGCAACATCTCGCACTGGCCGGTCGAGCCGCCGGACGCCGACGGCTGGGTGACCTTCCGCCTCGAGTTTCCTGAATCCGAGGACGAGGAGGCGGTCAATTTCGGCCGGGCGCGCCTGTTCGACCTGAGCGGCGGCCTGCATCTCCTGGTCGGCAACGACGTGCGCGAGCGCGCCCGGGTGCGCAACCTGGTGGCCGAGACGCTCGGCTGGGGCCTGGCGGTCGTCCTGGCGCTGTCGCTGACCGGCGCGCTGCTGATGAGCCGCTTCCTGCTCGGGCGCATCGAGCACATCAACGCCGCCAGCCGCGAGATCATGAGCGGCCACCTCGACCGGCGGGTTCCGCTCAGCGGCCGCGGCGACGAGTTCGACGAGGTGGCGGCGAACCTCAACGCCATGCTGGACCGCATCGAGCGCCTGCTCGACGCCACCAAGGAGGTCTCCGACAACATCGCCCACGACCTGCGCAGCCCGCTGGCGCGGCTGCGCAGCCGTCTCGAGCTGCTGCTGCTGGAGCACCCCGACCTCGACGCCTATCGCGAGGCGACCGCCGAGACCGTGGCCGAGATCGACAAGCTGCTGAAGACCTTCGCCGCGCTGCTCGCCATCGCCGAGGCCGAGGCCGGCGCGGCCCAGCGCCGCTTCCAGCCGGTCGAGCTGGCGGACCTGGTGGGCGACGTGGCCGAGCTCTACGAGCCGCTGGCCGAGACCGAGGGCCGCCGCCTCCGGCTCGAGATCGCCGGCCCGGCGCCGATCCGCGGCGACCGCGACGTGCTGTTCCAGGCGCTCTCCAACCTTCTGGACAACGCCGTCAAGTACGCGCCCGAGGGCACCGAGATCGGCCTCGCCCTGAGCGCCCAGGCCGGCGAGGCCCGCATCGTGGTGGCCGACCGGGGACCCGGCATCCCCCAGGAGCTGCGGGAGAGGGTGCTGGAGCGCTTTTACCGGGCCGAAAGCAGCCGCAGCACCGAGGGCAGCGGGCTCGGCCTCAGCCTGGTCACCGCGGCGGCCAAGCTGCACGGCGGGCGCATCGCCCTGGAGGACAACGCCCCCGGCCTGCGCGCCGTGCTCAGCCTGCCGATAACGCCGGCGCCGCGCGCCTCCGCCGGCCTGCCGGCTCCGGCGTGACGCCTCGGACAGGTCCGCGCCCGAGCCGGCGCCGCCGATGCGAGCGCGACCGCGCGCCTTGCGCTATCATGGCGCCATGACTCGAAAGACCGACCGTCCCCCGCCGCATCGCGTCGCGGCGCCGCCGAACGCCCCCGAGGGCTTCGACGAGTTGCTGGCCGCGGTGCTCGCCGCCCTCGAGGGCTACCGCCCGGAGGGCGAGACCAAGAAGAAGCTGGACCGCCTCAACGCCAAGAAGGCCTTGGCGCTTCTCGCCGCGGCGGCCTACCACCTGTCGCGCCTGCCGGACGACGCGTTCCGGCAAAGCATCCTCCTCGAGGCCGCCGCGCTGCTCGACGCGCTGGTCAGGGAGAACGAAGCCCGCC
>JAWWCG010000847.1:0-1825 GCA_033720555.1 Kiloniellales bacterium
AACGGCGGAGGGCATCCTGTCGCGCTCGATGCTGGTCGGCGGCTGGGCGACGCACTGGGGTGGCGTCACCCCACGCTTCACGCCGGAAGACTTTCGCGTGAACTCGCTGTTCGGCATCGGCTACGACTGGCCGCTGACCTACGACGAGCTCGATCCGTTTTACCAGGAAGCGGAAGAACGCATGGGCGTCTGCGGCGAACAGGGCCCCGAAGAATTCGATCGACGGCAACAGGACTATCCGTTGCCGCCATTGCCGCTGTCTTACAACCTGGTCAGACTCAAAGAGTGGGCCGAAAAATCCGGCATTCCCTTCTGGCGCACGCCCGTCGCAAAACTCTCGCAGCCGTATCGCGGCAGGAACGTCTGCCTGCGCTGCGATACCTGTCACATCTGCCCGACCGGCGCCAAGTATTCGCCGGACTTTTCCTTTCAGAACCTCTTGAACGCAAACCGCATCGAGCTGCACCCCCGCACGCTCGTGAGAAAGCTTGTATTAAGAAACGGCAGCGACGACATCGAAGTCGCCGTGGCCACGGATCGCGACCATCCCGACGAAGAAATCCACTATCACGCAAATACCTTCGTTATCGCCGCCGGCTATGCCTGGAGCCCGCATTTATTACTGCTATCGGCCAACAGCCGCTATCCCGACGGACTCGCCAACAAGACCGGCAACGTCGGCAAGTGGATGACCGGCCACCGGGCCATCAACCACTTCGTCGAAGTCCCGGAAAAGCTCTATCCCGGCGTCTACATCGAGGACAGCCTCATTTCCAAACGCTTCCAGGTGAAGGAGAGTGAGCAATACGTCCGCCACGATCTTCGCGTCTGGGAATCCGATTTCGACCGCAAGGCACGCCTCAGAGACGACGATGGCAAGCTCTTACTGGGCGACGCCATCTTGAACGACTGGCGAAAGCGCTCGGAGAAGGGCGTAACCCAACTGCGCGCGTATTACGACGTCATCCCCGACAGGGAAAGCGCGCTGACGCTGTCTGGTACCGACCAGAACCCCTGGGGCGATCCGTTGCCGAAAATCGAGTTCCGCGATAGCCACTGGACCTCCGGGCTGCTCGGGCACACGAAGGCCACGGTACAAAACAGGTTTGGAGAAATCACTCGAGCAGGTGATGGCAAGCTACTGAAAGTAATAGAGTTCAATGACCACGATCATCCCTGCGGCGGCTGCCGCATGGGGAACGACCCGAACGAAAGCGTGGTCGACCCCCACGGGCGCAGCCACGACCACGAAAACCTCTGGGTCGTCGGCACGCCGACGATGGTGTCCTCCGGCTGTAACAACGGCACACTGACCTTCTCCGCGCTCGCCTTGCGTTCCGCCGCCGCCCTTGAACAATCCCTTATTTGATTGGCCGCGGCGAGCGCTCAAAAAAAGAGCGTCGACCGGCTCGAACGCCAGGCTCAACGCTTTTGCGCTAGCCGATTGAACGGAGCAAACAGAACGATGAAAAAAACCCTGTCATTGATTGCGATTCTGAGCATTGCCGCCTGCCAACCAGCGGCGCCACCCGCCGTAAGCGCGCCCGACGTGGATCCCATCCCCGCGCCGCCGCCACCTGCCGGACCCGTAGTGCTCATCACCGAGGTTGCGCTCGACGGTCACGGCGGCACGCTTGAAAACGCGCGCATCGGCGTGGCGCACGGCAAGATCACATCGCTCGACGCATCAGCGGAAGAAGGCACGGTGATCGATCTCCGGGGCTACACGGTCATGCCCGGCTGGATTGATACGCACGTGCATCTGGACTCGCATTTCGACAAAAAGGGAAGAATCGCCACCGAAAGCGAACCGCCCGAGGAAGCG
>JAWWCG010000848.1:0-1815 GCA_033720555.1 Kiloniellales bacterium
AGGCGAGGGTGCGCCCGAGGACGCAAGAGGCCGGGACGGCCGTTGCCCGGGAGGCGCTCACCCGCACGACAGAACGAAACCCCGAAGGGCGGCCCGGTCGCGGGACGCCTTTCTTCGGCTTCGCCGCCAGCGGACGAGGCTCAGGGGACTAGGCTAAGGCGACAAGGCTTAGGGGATAAGGACGCCATGTGGAAAGCCCTTCTGATCGACCCGGACAAGTGCACCAGTTGCCTGCAATGCGAGATGGCCTGCTCGTTCGAGCACGAGGGCGCCTTCAATCCGGCTAAGTCGCGCATCAAGATCTTCGAGTTCGAGCACGGCCGGCGGGCGATCCCCTACACCTGCACCCAATGCGCCGAGGCCTGGTGCCTGCAGGCCTGCCCGGTGACCGCGATCACCCGCAACCAGGAGACCGGCGCCGTCGAGGTGAACGACAACATCTGCGTCGGCTGCAAGGTCTGCACCATCGCCTGCCCCTTCGGCACCATCAACTACAACCAGGACACCGGCAAGGTGATCAAGTGCGACCTGTGCGGCGGCGCGCCGAAGTGCGCCGAGGCCTGCCCGACCGACGCCATCACCTACGTGAACGCCGACTGGACGGGCTACGCGCGCATGCAGGCCTCGGCCGAGAGCGGCCACGGCCGGCCGGCGTGAGCCGGGCGCCGGAGACAAGCACAGGCTCGAGACGAAGAGGAACGTAACCCATGGCTTGGCAACGCAAGATCCTGCGAGTCGACCTCTCGAGCGGCACGGTCAAGAGCGAGCCGCTCAACATGGACTGGGCCGCCGACTACCTGGGCGAGCGCGGGCTCGGCACGAAGTACCTGATGGAGACCATGGACCCCAAGGCCGACCCCTTGGGCCCGGACAACGTGCTGATCTTCGCCACCGGGCCCTTGACCGGCACCATGGCGTCGACCAGCGGGCGCTACGCGGTGCTGTGCAAGGGGCCGCTCACCGGCGCCATCGCCTGCTCCAATTCCGGCGGCAAGTTCGGGGCGGAGCTCAAGTTCGCCGGCTACGACCTCCTGATCGTTCAGGGCCGGGCGCCGGAGCCGGTCTACCTCCACATCGTCGACGATCAGGTGGAGATCCTGCCGGCCGACGAGATCTGGGGCAGCTCGGTCTGGACCACCGAGGACTGGATCAAGACGCGCCACGAGAACCCGCTGCTGAAGGTCGCCTCGATCGGCGTCGCCGGCGAGCGCGGCGTGCGCTTCGCGTGCATCGTCAACGACCTGCACCGCGCCGCCGGGCGCTCGGGCGTCGGCGCCGTCATGGGCTCCAAGAACCTCAAGGCGGTGGCGTGCCACGGCACGGTCGGCGTGACGGTCGACGATCCTGTCAAGTTCATGGCGGCGGTCAAGCGCGGCCACAAGCTGCTCGCCGACAGCCAGTCCCGCCAGGAGCTGACCGAATACGGCACCAACGCCATGATCGACCTGATGCAGGAATTCGGCGGCCTGCCGACCCGCAACTTCCAGGAGGTCCAGTTCGAGGGCACGGACAAGATCAACCCGGCGGCGATGACGGCGGTCAAGCCAAACGGCCACCGCAACCTGCTCGCCAACAAGGCCTGCTTCGGCTGCACCATCGCCTGCGGGCGCATCGCCCACATCGACAAGGACCACTTCACCATCGTCAACCGCAAGGAGTACTGGCACGCCTCGGGCGGGCTCGAGTACGAGACGGCCTACGCCTTCGGCCCGGTGGTCGGCGTCGACGACCTCGATGCGCTCACATTCGCCGGCTACCTCATGAACGAGCACGGCATGGACCCGATCTCCTTCGGCGTCACCCTGGCCGCCGCCA
>JAWWCG010000849.1:0-1814 GCA_033720555.1 Kiloniellales bacterium
CGAGGAGCAGCGCCAGCCGGCCGCCGCCCAGCCGACGCGGCGCGCCGCTCCGACGCCCGCCGCCGAGGCGCCGCGACCGGCCCCCGCCAAGCCGGAGACGACGGTCAGCCAACCCCGCCTCACCGGCCTGGATCCGGCCGAGCGGGTCGGGGTGAGCCAGAGCGAGGAAGACCTGCTGGACATTCCGGCGTTCCTACGTCGCCAGGCCAACTGAGCGGAGGTGCGCCAACGCCGACCGAATGTTGATTGCAGCCGAGGTGCGAGGAAGGAGTCCAATCCAGGGCATGCAAAGGTGGATTGAGTCCTCCGCGACCTCTTCCTAACGGCGGCCGAGGGCCTGGTGCCGGGAGCCTTCCCGGCACCAGGCATCGGGCCCAGCGAAAACGAGACGACTTGATGGACACGAGCGACACAGAGCCCTCTCCCATCGTTCCTCAACGCACATTGAAGAATGCGATTCATTGCGCCGGCACCGGGTGGCGCAGCGGCGACCGGGTCGCCATGACCCTGCGCCCCGCCCCGCCCGATCTGGGCATCGTGTTTTCGCGGGTCGACCTGGGTCACCGGCCGTGGATCACCGCGAGCTGGGAACAGGCCGTGGTAAACGACGGCGTCGCAAGCCTGGTCAACGAAAGCGGCGTCGAAGTCTTGGGCATCGAGTCGCTCATGTCGGCGCTCTGCGGATGCGGCATCGACAACGCCATGATCGAACTGGACGGGCCCGAGGTGCCGGCCATGGACGGCAGCGCGGCCCCCTTCGTCTTCCTGCTGGAATGCGCCGGCCGGGCCGAGCAATCCGCCCCGCGCCGCGCGCTCCAGGTCCTCAAGGCGATCCGGGTCGCCGACGGCAAGCGCTCGCTCGCCTTGTCCCCGGCGAGCGAGTTCGGCATCGACGTCGTCTGCGCCTCGCGGTGCGCGGCGATCGGCGAGCAAGCCTGGGCCGCCACCCTCGATCGGCAGAGCTTCAAGCGGGAGGTCTCGCGGGCCCGCCGCTTCGAGTTCCTCGCGGCCGAGGACGAGGCCGACGCCCGCAACGCCCGCTGCGACAACGCCGTGACGGTGCTGGGCGACCGGCTCGCCGGCGACCATCCGCTGCGCTTCGAGAACGAATTCGCTCGCCATCAGGCGCAGAGCCTGATCGGCTACCTCTATCTGACCGGCGGGCCGGTGCTCGCCAAGGCGACGGCGCGCGACGCCACCCGGCCGATGATGCTGGGCCTGCTGGAGACGCTGTTCCACAGCGCCGACGCCTGGGCCTGGCGCGACCTTTCCCGCGACGCGCCCGAGCCGGCGCCGGAGCTGTCGGAGGCGTCGCCGCGCACCGCGGCGGTCGGCGCCTAGAGCGGTTCCCGCCCGAGGGGCGGCCGCTGCGGGCCGCGCGCGGACGCCTTGAGAGCGGTTGTGCGACGACCTATAGTCGACCTTGGTGACCGCCGATTCCGTCAATCCACCGCGGCCGGAGCCGACCCGACCATGCTGCGCATCAAACGTTTCGCATTACGCCCCGGACGCCCCGGATGCCCCGGATGCCTTGGGCGGTCCAGCCGCCCCGGACCGATCGTCCGCCTGTTGCCGGCGTGCCTGCTCGTCCTGGCCTTGGCCGCCTGCAGCAGCGACGACGACCCGGCCTACGTCGAGCGGCCGGTCGAGGAGCTCTACAACGGCGCCCTCAACCAGCTCTATCTGGAGAACTACCAGGAATCGGCGCGGCTGTTCGACGAAGTCGAACGCCAGCACCCCTATTCGGCCTGGGCCGCCAAGGCCCAGTTGATGGCCGCCTTCGCGCAGTACCAGGACAGCAAATACGACGAGGC
>JAWWCG010000850.1:0-1809 GCA_033720555.1 Kiloniellales bacterium
CGACGCCATCGTCGGCAACTCCTCGAGCGGCATTTACGAGGCGCCGTCGTTCAAGACCCCGACCGTCAACATCGGCGACCGCCAGAACGGCCGGCTGAAGGCGGAGTCGGTGATCGACTGCCCCGCCGAGCGAATCGAGATCGCGCGGACGATCGTCAAGGCCATGACGCTCGACTGCTCGCGGGTCGAGAACCCCTTCGGCGACGGCCACAGCGCGCCGCGCAACGTCGAGGTCATCAAGGCGCTGCCCGACCCGGCGGCGCTCTTGAGGAAGCATTTCTACGAGCTCCGGGTCGCGTGATCGCCCGGGTGTCGCAACAGGGGCTACAACGGGGGCCGATACCGGGACCGATACCGGGACCAATATCGGGGCCGCGATCCGTTGTCGCCCGCCGCGCCCCGGCCCTGATAGTCTGGCTATCCCAGCGCGATCGAGCGCCGCGTCGCGCACGAGATGCCGCGCCCGCCGCCGGCCAGCCACGCCAGACGTGTGAGCCGTGATGTCGAAGAACGCCGCACTCTTTGCCCTCAAGCTGGCGGTCACCGCGGGCCTCATCTATTGGTTCGTCCTGCCCGGCATCGACGTCGACATGGTGGCCGAGCGCCTCGACCGGCTGTCGCCGGGGTTCCTGGTGCTGGCGGCGGCGCTGATCTTCCTTCAGAACGCCATCGTGGTGACCTGGCGCTGGGAGCGCGTGGTAGCGGCGATCGACCGGGCGCTGCCGCCCTGGCGGCTGCTCAGGACCACCGTCATAACGCTGTTCTTCAACCAGGTCCTGCCGTCGACCATCGGCGGCGACGGCATGCGGGTCTGGCTGCTGCGCGGCCTCGGCCGGCCGATCGGCATCGCCTTCCGATCGGTTCTGATCGACCGTCTGATCGGCTTCTTCGGCCTGCTGCTGGTCGGCCTGGCGGGCTCGCTTTATCTCCTGCTCCGGCTGCAGGCGCCGGGACCGGTGTGGCTGGTGGCGCTGACCTGCCTAGCGGGCCTGGTGCTGATCGCCCTGGCCCCGCCGCTGGTCGGCGTCCTGCAGCGCCTGCCGTTCGATCGCCTGCGCCAGGTCTTCGAGACCTTGGCGCGGGAGGTCCGGCTGCTGGTGCGCGACCGGCCGCGCCTGGCGAAGCTGGTCGCCGCCTCGATCGTCGGCCAGCTCGCCCTCGCCGGCGCCGTCTACTGCCTGGCGCGCGACCTGGAGGTCGGCGTCGAGCTTTTGGGCGTCTTCGCCGTGGTGCCGGGCGTGATGGTGGCCTCCTCGATCCCCATATCGATCGCCGGCTGGGGCGTGCGCGAGGCCAGCATGGTGGTCGGGCTGGGCCTGCTCGGCGTCGCCCAGGGCGAAGCCGCCATCATCTCGATCGGCTTCGGCCTGCTGGTGCTCGGCTTCGGCCTGCTGGGCGGACTGGTTTGGCTGGTCCGCGGCAGCCCGCAACCGGCCGGCGACGAGATCGCGGAGCTGGACACCGCCATGCACGGCGGCGCGGACGGCTGATGCCGACCGTCGCCCTGGGCCTGGCCCTGTTCGCCGGGGCGTTCGTGCTTCACCTCGCCCGCTGGCGACTCGCGCCGCCGCGCGCCACGACGCGCGCGATCGTCACCACCTTCGCCTTCGGCGTGCTCGGCGGCTTCGCGCTGGTGGTCGCCCTGGCCCGCGTCCTGCCGGGCCTGGACGCCTGGCTGCCCGCCGGGCCCTTCGGCCTGCTGCTGGCGCTCACCCTGGCGCTCGCCCTCGCCGCCGGCTACGTCATGACCTATCCGGCGATCGAGGTGGACAGCCCGACGCTGGCGATGATCGAGGCGATCGCCGAACG
>JAWWCG010000851.1:0-1809 GCA_033720555.1 Kiloniellales bacterium
CGAACTTCTTCACCGTGCCGCCGAACTGCGACGCCAGCACCGTCGTGATCGCCGCCGTCAGTGTCGTCTTGCCGTGATCGACGTGACCTATCGTACCCACGTTCACGTGTGGCTTCGTGCGCTCGAATTTGGCTTTGGACATCGAGGTGAACTCCCGAAACGTGTCTAGTTGCTACCGGCCTCGGCCCGTCACGGGCCCGGCACCGGCCCGGTCACGAGCGATGGATTTGGAGCCCATAACCGGATTTGAACCGGTGACCTCTTCCTTACCAAGGAAGTGCTCTACCGACTGAGCTATATGGGCAGGCGAATCTCGACCGAGCGGGCCATGGAGCGGGCCATGGAGCGGGTGATGGGAATCGAACCCACGTCATCAGCTTGGAAGGCTGAGGTTCTACCATTGAACTACACCCGCGATGCCGGCCGCCGCGCGCCCACCCGTTGGCCTGGCCATTGGCCTGGCCATTGGCCTGGCCACTGGCAAGGGCCGCCGCGCAGGTGCCGCCCATGTGCCGCGCCACATGTTCAACAGTGCCGGCGCTCGCTCGAGACACCAGTTATCCGCCCCCTCCTCTGCTGGTGGAGGGGGGAGGATTCGAACCTCCGAAGGCTGAGCCGTCAGATTTACAGTCTGATCCCTTTGACCGCTCGGGAACCCCTCCAGAACGCAAGCTGGGAATTGTGTTGAATTAACAGTGTCCTGTCAACAGCTGTGCCCGCCCGGCGGCGGCTCCGCGGGCTCCTCGTGCCACGCCCGCGGGCGCAGGAAATCGCGGTACAGACGGGCCTCCGGCGAGCCCTCCGCCGGGTGCCAGTCGTAGCGCCAGCGCACCAGCGGCGGCAGCGACATGAGAATGGACTCCGTGCGCCCCCCGCTCTGCAGCCCGAACAGGGTGCCGCGATCATAGATGAGGTTGAACTCCACGTAGCGCCCGCGGCGGTAGAGCTGGAAGTCGCGCTCGCGCTCGCCGAACGGATGGTCGCGCCGGCGCGCGACGATCGGCAGATAGGCCGGCAGGAAATGGTCGCCGACGCTGCGCGCGAGCGCGAAGCAGGCAGCGAACCCCCCCTCGCAGAGGTCGTCGAAGAAGAGTCCCCCGATGCCGCGCGGCTCGTTGCGGTGGGCGAGGAAGAAGTACTCGTCGCACCAGCGCTTCCAGCGCTGGTAGGTGCCGGGCGGACCGGCGCGGCAGGCCTCCGCGGCGGTGCGGTGCCAGTGCCGCGCATCCTCCTCGAAGCCGTAGTAGGGGGTGAGGTCGAAGCCGCCGCCGAACCACCACGACGCCTCGGCGCCGGCCTCGCCGCCGCCTGAAGCTTCGAAATAGCGCACGTTGCAGTGCGTGGTGGGCACGTACGGGTTGGCGGGGTGGATCACCAGCGAGACGCCCAGCGCCTCGAAGCCGCGCCCGGTGAGCTCCGGGCGCCGCGCGCTGGCCGCGGCCGGCAGGCGCTCGCCGCGCACGCGCGAGAAGTTCACCCCGGCCTGCTCGAACACCGCGCCGCCGGCGAGCACTCGCGACACGCCGCCACCGGCCCCCGGCCCGCGCTCCCAGCGATCCTCGCCGAAGCCGACCGCGCCATCCGCCGCCGCGAGGGCGTCACAGATGCGCGCCTGCAGCTCGCGCAGGTAGCCCTCGACCTCGGCGACGCGCGGCGAATCCGGCGTCATCGCCATGCGTCAGCCCGCGCGCACCACGCGGCCACTGGCGAGGTGGCGGATCTCACTGGGCCGCGCCGCGCCGCCGACGCGGCCCGGAACGAGATAATCGATCGAGCGGCCCAGCCGACGGCGCACCGCGAGCGCGGTGC
>JAWWCG010000852.1:0-1805 GCA_033720555.1 Kiloniellales bacterium
CCGACCTTGCGCCCGTCGAGGCTGACCAATTGGACCTCCATGGCGATCACCTGCACCTGGTCGCCGGCGAACAGCAGCAGCGGCGAGCCCGAATCGCCGCGGAAGACCGCGCAGTCGTGGAGCACGCCGCGCCCCGCCGCGAACGCCCGCAGCACCCGGCAGCCGGGATTGACGGTCAGGGCGTGGGCCCGTCCGCTGCGATAGCCGGCCTGCAGGATCAGCCGGTGGCCGGAGCTGAGCGTCTGCAGGCTCGCCGAGTTCAGGTCCATGAGGCCGAGCCAGCCGGCGGCGCGGCCGATCGGATCCCTGAGCGCCAGCAGCGCCCAGTCGTGCACCGTGTTGTCGGCGTCGCGGGGCTCGGCGACGTCGAAGCCGGGCGAGACCTGGTAGCTCGCAACCTTGGAATGGATCAGGAACTGGTCGCGCTGGTAGCCGGCCACGAAATGGAGCTCGTTGGCGCCGCGCCAGCGGCCTTCGGTGAAGTCGTAGAGGCAGTGCGCCGCGGTCATGACGTGGCGCGGCCCGATCAGGAAGCCCGTGCAATAGCCGCGCCCGCCGGCGTTGACCCGGCCGATGGCGCTCCAGGGATACTCCATCGCCTCGACCATGACGCGCGCGCCGGCGTGGTCGCCGGTGTGGTCGCCGGCGTGGTCGTTGGCCGAGGCGGGCAGGGACGCGGCCGGCACGGCTGCCACAGCCAGGGCAGCCAGGGCGAGCAACCCGGCGCGCCAGGCGCGCCAGGCGCACCAGGCACGGCCGGCCGGTCGCCGGCGGGCGACCGCCTGGCGCGGCGCGCGCGGGCTCATGCGCCGTCGATGCTCGCGACGAGCCGGTCCCCCATCGCCGAGCGCACGACCTCGGCGAGCGCGGCCACCACCTCGGGATGGTAGCGGCCGGCGTTCTCCTGGAGGATGCGAAGCGCCGCCTGGGGGTCGATGCCCCGGCGGTAGGCGCGGGGCTCGATGCGGGCGCAGAACACGTCGCAGGCGCCGAGCACGAGGCCGGCGCGCGAGATGGCGTCGCCGGCGAGCCCCTTGGGATAGCCCGCGCCGTCCAGGCGCTCGTGCATCTGGGCGACGGTCTCCAGGATCGGCAGGTCGAAGTCGATCTCCTGGAGCACCCGGCCGGCGTGGTCGACGTGGCTCTGCATGACGGCGATCTCGTCGCCGCTCAGGCGCTCGCTCTTGGTCAGAATGCCGCGCGGGATCGCCAGTTTGCCGATCTGCGACAGATGGGCGGCGATCTCCACGGTGACGATCTCCTGCGGCGCGGCGCCGAGCCGGCGGGCGGTCTCCGTGGCGAAGCCCGCGACCCGCTTGGAATGGCCCGCCAGATAGGGATCCCTGAGCTCGATGGCGCGCACCAGGGCGCTCACCAACTGCGCCTTGGCCCGCTCCTCGCGGCGCCGCGCCTCGACCAGCTCGCTGACGTCGCGGGCGACCCAGACGATGCCGCTCGGCCGGCCGCCGTCTTCGGCGAAAGCGACCTTGGAGATCTGGAGCTGGCGCCGCTTGCCGCCGAGCACGACCTCGTAGTCGCCGGTCGCCGCCGCCGCCGTTTCTGCCGTTTCCGCCGTTTCCGCCGTCTCTGCCGTCTCCAGGGCGCGCGCGTCGGACAGCTTCAGCCGCTCGGCGGCGTCCCGGCCGAACAGCGCGGCGTCGTCGAGGCCGACGAGCTGCTCCGGCGGCCGCCCGAGCGCCCGGGCGAAGGCGGCGTTGACGTAGCGGTAGCGCCCCGCCAGGTCCTTGAGGGCGATGTAGTCGGCGATGGTGCCGTTGATCGAGTCCAGCAGGCGGCGCTGGGCG
>JAWWCG010000853.1:0-1803 GCA_033720555.1 Kiloniellales bacterium
CGCCCGGCGGCTCGCCGACGCGGTCGCCGCCGCTCCCGATCTCGAGCTCACGGCGCCGGTCACCCTGTCGATCGTCTGCTTCCGCTATCGCCCGGTCGGATGGCAGGGCGACGAGGCGGCGCTCGACGCCCTCAATCAAAGGATCAACGACGCGGTCAACGACGAGGGCCGCTATTTCTTCACGCCGACCTCCCTCGACGGGCGCTTCAGCCTGAGGGCCTGCATCATCCATTACGCCACCGGCGAGGCCGAGGTGGACGGGCTGGTGGCGGCGGTGCGCGCGGCCGGCGCCCGGCTGTCGCCCTAGCGTCGCGCCGGCTCGGTCCCGGCGATCCGGGCCGCCGGACTCTCTAAGGTAGAAGTTCCGGAAGACGTAATAATCGATTGATTCTCACACATTTTATGTGACATCTTTAAGGCTGTCGGGAGCAGGGTTTAAGCGAGCCCGCATCTCTCGAAGCAAGAGCGTTCCTCGAACGCCCCTGCCGCCGCTCGCTAACTCTGCTACAATACTTGAGATCGTGGGGGGTCTCGTGGATATAGACCGATGAAGGGGCGCCTTCTATTTGCCGTTCTTGGTCTCGTATTAAGTCTTAGTCCTGCGCAGGCCAACTATTGGGAGGGCCATGAAGCCTTCCGGCGCGGCGACTACGGCACGGCGCACCGGGAATTCCAGCGCCTCGCGCAATTGGGGCACGCGGCGGCGCAATTCAACCTGGGCTATCTCTACCAGCACGGCCTGGCGGTTCCGCGCGACCCGGGCGAGGCGGCGAAATGGTACCGCGAGTCCGCCGGCCAAGGCCGTGTCGAAGCCCAGTTCTCCCTCGGCACCCTTTACGAAACCGGCGCCGGCGTCCGCCGCGACGCCGTCCTGGCCTATCGCTGGTACAACCTTGCCGCCAGCAATACCGCGCCGGGCCTGAGCCGCGACCGGCTGGTTCGCCACCGCGAGCGGATCGCCAAGCAGCTTTCCGCCGATCAGCGTGAGGCCGTGGCGGCCGCGCCGGCGCCGGCCGGCTTCGCGCTGGGCGGCGACCTGGCGGCCGGCGGCGCGCGAAAGGCCGCGGACTGGAGCGTGACCGACCTGCAGCGCAAGCTGGCCGAGCGCAGCTTCAACCCCGGCGCCATCGACGGCCAGATGGGGCGCACCACGGTCGGCGCCCTGGCCGCCTTCCAGGCGTCGGTCGGGCTGGAGGTCACCGGCGAGGCCGACCCGCCGACCCTGGCCAAGCTGTTCGGGCCGGAGGAGGTCGCGCCCTATCTCGAGCCCTTCCCGCGCCGCACCCTGGCCCGCAAGGAACCCGCGCCGCCGGCGGTGCCGGTGCCGCCCGTCGAAGCGGTCCACCTGGACGCGCCCGCGAAAGCGGCGACGGCCAGCGAGATCGCCGCGGCGCAGACCGAGGAGCTTTCCGAGGAGGTTTCCGAGGAAGCCCCCGAGGAGATCCCCGAGGCGGCTCCCGAGGTCGCCGCTCACGATGAGGCCGCTCACGATGAGGCCGACCGGGAGACCGTCGCCGGGAATGAGGCCGCCCGGGATGACAGCGCCCGGGATGACAGCGATGGCCGGCGCGAGACCGACGCGCTCCGCCGCCGGGCCGAACAGGGCGACGCCGGCGCGCAGATCGGCCTCGCGACCCGCTATCACTATGGCCAAGGCGTCGAGGAGAATCACGCCGAGGCGGTGAAGTGGTATCTCCGGGCCGCCCGGCAGGGCCGCGTCGACGCCCTCTTCCCCCTCGGCTCGATCTACGAGCTGCGGGCGAACGGCCCGCGGGACCTGCTCGAGGCGCACCGCTGGTACAG
>JAWWCG010000854.1:0-1800 GCA_033720555.1 Kiloniellales bacterium
CGGCCCATCCAGCCCAGAGCCAACAGCGTTGATTCAATCTGGTCGGGTACTGCTCTAGAGCCTTTCCCCGCTGCGGGGCCGGTGCTATAGCCGCGCGGTCGCCCCTGTTCCGGCCGCGCCGAGTCCGCTTCGCCACGATCGCCATGACCGAAATCTCGCACATCCGCAACTTCGCGATCATCGCCCACATCGACCACGGCAAGTCGACCCTGGCCGACCGCTTGATCCAGCATTGCGGCGGCCTGAGCGAGCGCGAGATGAAGCAGCAGGTGCTCGATTCCATGGACCTCGAGCGCGAGCGGGGCATCACCATCAAGGCCCAGACGGTGCGCCTGGACTACCAGGCGCGCGACGGCGAGACCTACGAGCTCAACCTGATCGACACGCCCGGCCACGTCGACTTCACCTACGAGGTGTCGCGCTCGCTCGCCGCCTGCGAGGGCTCGCTGCTGCTGATCGACGCCAGCCAGGGGGTCGAGGCGCAGACCCTCGCCAACGTCTATCTCGCCATCGACAACAATCACGAGGTGGTGCCGGTCCTCAACAAGATCGACCTGCCGGCGGCCGAGCCCGAGCGGGTCCGCCAGCAGATCGAGGACGTGATCGGTCTCGACGCCGCCGACGCGCTGACGATCTCGGCCAAGACCGGCATGGGCGTGGAGGAGGTGCTGGAGGCGCTGGTCGCCCGCCTGCCGGCGCCCAAGGGCGACCGCGAGGCGCCGCTCAAGGCGCTGCTGGTCGATTCCTGGTACGACGCCTACCTCGGCGTGGTCACCCTGGTGCGGATCTACGACGGCCAGCTCAAGGCGGGCATGAAGATCCGCATGATGGCGACCGGCGCCGTCCACCAGGTCGACCGGGTCGGCGTCTTCACCCCCAAGATGACCGACGCGCCGGCGCTCGGGCCCGGCGAGATCGGCTTCCTCACCGCCAGCATCAAGTCGGTCGCCGACTGCAAGGTGGGCGATACGCTGACCGAGGAGAAGCGCCGCACGCTCGCGCCGCTGCCCGGCTTCAAGCCGAGCGTGCCGGTGGTTTTCTGCGGCCTGTTTCCCGCCGACGCGGCGGACTACGAGGACCTGCGCGACAGCCTCTCCAAGCTGGCGCTCAACGACGCCTCGTTCATCTACGAGCCCGAGACCTCGGCCGCGCTGGGCTTCGGCTTCCGCTGCGGCTTCCTCGGCTTGCTGCACCTGGAGATCATCCAGGAGCGCCTGGAGCGCGAGTTCCAGCTCGACCTCATCACCACGGCGCCCAGCGTGGTCTACAAGGTCTATCTCAACGACGGCACCCTGCGCGAGCTGCACAACCCGGCCGACATGCCCGACCCGGTGAAGATCAAGCTGATCGAGGAGCCCTGGATCCGCGCCACCATCCTGGTGCCCGACGACTATCTCGGCGCGGTCCTGAAGCTCTGCGAGGAGCGCCGCGGCGAGCAGGTCGAGCTGACCTACGCCGGCGCCCGCGCCCTGGTCGCCTACCGCCTGCCGCTCAACGAGGTGGTGTTCGACTTCTACGACCGCTTGAAGTCGGTCTCCCGCGGCTACGCCAGCTTCGACTACCACGTCGAGGGCTACCGCGAGGGCGACCTGGTGAAGGTGGCGATCCTGGTCAACGGCGAGCCGGTCGACGCCCTCTCGATGATCGTCGACCGGGCGGCGGCGGAGAAGCGCGGCCGGGCGATGTGCCAGCGCCTGAAGGAGCTGATCCCGCGCCAGCTTTTCAAGATCGCCATCCAGGCGGCGATCGGCGGCAAGGTCATCGCCCGCGAGACCCTCGGCGCCCTGCGCAAGGACGTCA
>JAWWCG010000855.1:0-1793 GCA_033720555.1 Kiloniellales bacterium
GACACCCAGTGGCGGGGCAGCGTGGCGCTGCGCCACGACCGGGGCGATTGGGGCTACCGGGATATCGGGCCGCCGTCCTACGGCTACCTCGAGTTCCGATACCGGCGGCTCTGCATGCTGTCGCGCGGCTACCAGATCGCGCCCCTGGAGTCCGACGACGAGGCCAAGGACGAGCCCCAGGACAAGTCCCAGGACAAGCCCCAGTGACGCCCGGCGGCGCTCAGGCCCGGGCGAGGCAGGCCGCGATGCGCGTCATGGCCTCCTCGATGTTGGCTCGGCTGTTGGCGTAGGAGACCCGCAGATAGCCCTCGCCGTGCGCCCCGAAGCTGCTGCCGGCGATGGTGGCGACGCCGGCCTCCTCCAGCAGCAAGCGCTCGACCTCTTTCGAGGTCCGGCCGGTCGCGACGATGTTGGGGAAGGCGTAGAAGGCGCCGCCGGGCTCGACGCAACGCACGCCGTCGATGGCGTTCAAGCGCGCGACCGTCAGCCGGCGCCGGGCGTCGAAGGCGGCGATCATCTCCTCGACCGCGTCCTGCGGGCCGGTCAAGGCGGCGAGTCCCGCGTATTGCGCCGCCGCGTTCACGCAGGAGTGGGAATTGACCGCCATGCGCAGCACCGGGTCGACCAGCGCCGCCGGCCAGACGCCGTAGCCGAGCCGCCAGCCGGTCATGGCGTAGGTCTTGCTCCAGCCGTCCAGCAGGATGACGCGATCGCGCAGCGACTCGTAGGCGAGCAGGCTGGCGTGCGGGTGCCCCTCGTAGGTCAGCCGGCTGTAGATTTCGTCCGACAGCACCGCCACCGCCGGATGGGCCGCCAGGCCGGCGGCCAGCTTGTCGACCTCGCGCTTGGGCGTCGCCCCGCCGGTTGGATTGGCCGGGCTGTTGAGGATGACCAGCCGGCAGCGCGGCGTGATCCGCTCGAGCAGGGCCTCGGCCGAGAAGGCGAAGCCGTCGGCCTCGCTGAGCGGCAGGGCGACCGCGCTCGCGCCGGTGTAGTCGATCAGCGAGCGGTAGACCGGGAAGCCGGGGTCGGGATAGACGATCTCCACGCCCGGCCGGCCGAACAGGAGGATCGCCATCTGCATGGTCACCTTGCCGCCGGGCACGATCACCACCTGGCCGGGGTCCACCGCCACGCCGAGGCGCGCGTCCAGCTCGGCGCAGACCGCCTCGCGCAGCGGCGCGATGCCGGCGGGCGGCGTGTAGCCGTGATGGCCGTCCTTCAGCGCCTTCACCGCCGCCTCGACGATATGAGGGGCGGTCTTGAAGTCCGGCTGGCCGATGCCGAGGTTGATGATATCGCGGCCCTGGGCGGCCAGGCGGGCCGCCCGGTCGAGCACCTCGAAGGCGCCCTCGTGGCGCAATCGCGCGATGGCCGGCACGGTCTCCAGCACGCCGCTGTCCTCAGCTGTCCTCAGCTAGCCTCGTCAGCCCGGGTGCCGAGCCTACGCGCGGGCCCTCGGGACGGCAAGCTGGACGGCAAGCTGAATGGCGAGCGGCACAGTGAGCGGCACAGTGATCGGCACAGTGAGCGGCACGGCGCGCCGTGCTCGGCGCTTGACCGGGTTTTCGGCGGGCGTATAAAGGGACCCCGCGCCGGGCGCGGCAGACGCGCCGCGAGGCCGCCGTGGGCGGCCCAGGGGAGCGGACGGGGCGAGCGGGCCGGGGCGGTGCGCCGCCCAAGACGGTTCGGTGCTTCCCGGCATCTCAGGGATGGTGGCTGTAGCTCAGTCGGTTAGAGCGCCTGGTTGTGGTCCAGGAGGTCGTGGGTTCAAATCCCATCAGCCACCCCAA
>JAWWCG010000856.1:0-1786 GCA_033720555.1 Kiloniellales bacterium
CCCGCTTTCGGCGTCGATGGCGAAACGGCCGCCGGCGTCCTCGCTCAGGCTCTAGGTCAGGCGCTCGCCGGCGTCCGGGTCGCTGGCCGCGATCTCGGTCACCAGGGTGCCGCCCTCGGCGTTCTCGGCGACGCTCGCCTCGGCGCGGGCGGTCCAGGTGGGCGCGAAGTTTTCGTCGGTCACGGCGAGGCTCAGGGTCTCCTCGAGGCCGAGGCCGCCCGAGTCCGTCACCCGCACGCGGATCCGGTGCGCGGCCGCCGCGTCGAAGTCGAGCTCCGCCCCGTCGCCGACCGTTACGGTGCCGCTCGCCGGGTCGATGGCGAAGCGCCCGCCGGCGTCGTCGACCAGGCTGAAGGTCAGGCGCTCGCCGGCGTGGGGATCGCGCGCCACAAGCTCCGCCACTACGGTGCCGGGCTCGGCCCGCTCCGCGACGACGCCGCCGGTCATCTCGAGCGCCGCCGGCGGCTCGTTGGCGTCGCTGAGGGCGATGCGGACCGGGGCGTCGCTCGCCAGCCCGCCGCCGTCGGTCACGGTGACGCTCAGCTCGATGGCCGGCCGCGTCTCGAAGTCGAGCCGGGCGCCGTCGGCCACGGTGATCTCGCCGCTTTCGGCGTCGATGACGAAGTCGGCGCTGCCGGGCCCCTCGGCCATCGCGTAGCGCAGCTCGCCGTTGCCGCCGGCGTCGGGATCCGCGCCCTGGACCCGGCCGACGGTAACGCCGCTGCCGGCGGTCTCGTCGAGCGCGAAGGCGCCCGCCGCGAGCGTCGGCTTTTCGTTCCGGTCCTCGACGGCGACGCTGACGGGGACGCGGACGCCGAGGCCGCCGCCGTCGGTGACGGTGACCGCCAAGTCGAAGCGCGGCGTCGTCTCGTAATCGAGGCCCGCCCCCTTGGCCAGGAAGAGCTCGCCGGTCGCCGGATCTACGGCGAAGGGGCCGTCGTCGTCAAGGCGATAGCGCAGCGCGCCGTTGTTGCCGCCGTCCGGGTCGACGGCGCGGATCCGGCCCAGCGCGGCGCCGCCGGCCGCGGTCTCCGCCACCGTCAGGGCGAGCGCCTCGGCCTCGGGCGCCTCGTTGCGGTCGGCGAGCTCGATCTTGAGCGACCGCTCGGCGAAGAGGCCGCCCGAATCCGTGACCCGCACGACGATCTCGTGCTTGGCCGCGGCCTCGAAATCGAGAGACGCATCCTCGGCCACGCTCAGGGTTCCGCTCGCCGGGTCGACGGCGAAGCGCCCGTCGGCATCTTCGCGCAGCGCGAAGGCTAGCTCGTCGCCCGCGTCGGGATCGGCGGCGCTGAAGCTGCCCAGGACGGTCCCGCCGGCGGCGTTCTCGGCGAGGACGACGGTGTCTTGGGCGGTGACTTGGACGGTGTCCGGGGCCGTGTCCGCCGCCGTTTCGCCGGGCGGCGCGAAGACCGGCGCGCGCGGCGCCCGGTTGGCCGGTCGGTCGGGTAGCGGGGCGGGCTTCTCGGCGGCGGCGGCGGTTTCGATCGGCGCGCGGGTCGCCGCCGGGATCATCGCTTCCGTCGCCGCAGGACTCGCCATTGGGCTCGCCGCCTGGGCCGTCGCCAGCAGCTCGGGGGTCAGCCGCTTGGCCACCCGGTCGCGGCGCCCGACGATAATCTCGCGCGCCTTGCCGGCGGGGACCAGATCGGCGGCGAGGCTGTACCAGCGGTGCGCCTCGAGCAGGTCCCGCGGGCCGTTCGCCCGCAGCTCGTAGATCGAGCCGAGGGGGAAGAGGGCGTCGACGCGGCCCTGCCGGGCGGCCCGGAGATACCACTTCACCGCC
>JAWWCG010000857.1:0-1783 GCA_033720555.1 Kiloniellales bacterium
CCGCGCCGGCCCGGCCCGCCGCGCGGCCCTGGCGGGCGCTCGCCTGGCCGCTCTTCCTGCTGGTCGCCACCGGCACCGCCTGGGGCGCCACCTTCTCTTTCGCGCGCATCGCCGCCACCTCCGGCGCCCATCCGATCGGCCTCGCCCTCTGGCAGGGCCTGCTGGGCGGCCTGGTGCTGCTCACCCTCGCCCTCGCCCGCCGCCGGCCGCCGGCGCTGAGCCGGCGCCATCTCGGTTTCTACCTGGTGTGCGGCCTGCTGGGCACGGTGGTGCCGAGCATCCTCTACTTCTACGCCGCCTCGCGGGTGCCGGCGGGCGTGCTCTCGATCACCATCGCCATGGTGCCGATCCTCACCTTCGCCGCGGCCCTGCTGCTGGGGATCGACCGGCTCGCCTGGGGCCGGGCGATCGGCATCCTGTGCGGGCTCGCGGCGGTGCTGCTCATCGTCGTGCCGGAGGACAGCCTGCCCGAGCGGGCGATGGCGCTCTGGGTGCTGCTGGCGGTGCTGGCGGCGGTCTGCTACGCCGCGGAAGGCATCTACGTCGCGGTGCGCGGCCCGGTCGGCAGCGACCCGGCGGCGACGGTGGGCAGCATGCTGCTGGTCGCCGCCCTCGTCCTGGTGCCGGTGGTGCTGCTCACCGACACCTTCGTGCCGCTCGGTTTCCCCTTCGGCGCGCTGGAATGGTCGGTGATCGGCATGGTGGCGGTCAACGCCTTCGCCTACTCCGTCTTCTACCACTTGATTCAGATCGCCGGCCCTGTCTTTGCTACCCAGATGTCCTACGTCGTCACCATGGCCGGCGTCGGCTGGGGCATCGCCATCTTCGGCGAGCAACACTCGCTGTGGGTCTGGGGCGCGCTCGCGGTCATGCTGGCCGGCCTGGCCCTGGTTACGCCGCGCGCCGAGACCAGCGCGGCGGAGCGCTAGGAGCGAGGGAGCGGGGTCATGGACTGGAATCTCTATCTCGCGTTCGTCGTCGCCTCGACCGCCCTCATCCTGCTGCCGGGGCCGAGCGTGCTGCTGACCGTCGCCCACAGCCTCTCCTTCGGCTGGCGCCGGGCGCTCAACACGGTGCTGGGCGCGACCTGCGGCGTCGCCGTGCAGCTCGCCGTCGCGCTGGCCGGCATGACCTCGTTCATGCTGCTGATGGCGGACTGGTTCGAATGGCTGCGCTGGGCCGGCGTCGCCTATCTGCTCTATCTCGGCGTGCAGCAGTGGCGGACCGCGCCGGAGGCGGCGCCGGGCCGGGTCGCCGAGGCCCGCGGCCGCAAGCTGTTCCTGCAGAGCCTCATGGTGACCACCGCCAACCCCAAGACGCTGATCTTCTTCGCCGCCTTCTTTCCCCAGTTCATCGACCCGGCGACGGCGCTGTCGGTGCAGCTGCCGCTGCTGGCCGCGACCTTCCTGGCGATCACCTACGTCTTCACCGCGGTGTGGGCGCTCGCCGCAGGGCGCGCCGGACGGCTGTTCCGCAGCCCGTCGCGGATCCGCCTGCGCAACCGCCTGACCGGCGGCCTGCTGATCGGCGCCGGCCTCGGCCTCTCCCTGGCGCGGCGCGCCTGAGGCGGGGCGGAGAGTTCCGGGGTTCTCGCGAAGCGTAAGAAGCGGTCGAAAGCCTAGTCCCAGCCGACCACCTCGTAGCCGCGCTCGGACAGGCAGCGGTTGACGAAGCTGCGGTAGGCCTGGCTCGGCTTCGACGGCTTGAACAGGCCGCGCATGAAGCCCGCGGCGGCGCCGGTGGCCGCGCCAACCGCGGCGCCCGTGCCCGGCGAGCCGAGCAC
>JAWWCG010000858.1:0-1780 GCA_033720555.1 Kiloniellales bacterium
CGCCATGGCGCGCTCGCCATACGCCGCCGACCGCCCCGGTCGCTCGAAGTCCCGCATCTGCCGCCCCTCCATCGTCCCGCCGTGCAACACACCCTTGTACCGTGGCGTCCGATCCGAGCAAAGCCGCCTGCATTAGAGCCTGTTGCATAATCTCTCCCATAGGTAGTGTTGACGGTGCGGTAATCGCGTGGTTCGTTGGGGGATGAGCCCCCAACCCGACGCGAGCTCGCCATGGCGACCTTCTTCCGCAAGCCGGATCGCAGGCAGCGCTTGCTGCTGCCGGTGGACATGCTGGATTGGCTGCCCGAGACCGACTTCGTCCACCTGGTGCTGGACGCGGTCGACGAGATGGACCTGTCCGGCTTCGAAGCCGAGTACCGGACGGGCGGTGCCGGGCAGGCGCCGTTCGCACCGGCCATGATGCTGGCGGTGCTGATCTACGCCTACGCCAACGGCCATCGCTCCAGCCGCAAGGTGGAGCGCTTGTGCTGGCGGGACGTGGGGTTCCGGATGATCGTCGGCGACCACGTGCCGGACCACAGCGTGATCGCGCGTTTTCGCCGACGGCACGCCGAGCGGGTGCAGGCGGTGTTCGTCGCGGTGCTGCAGCTGTGTCGGGCGGCCGGTCTGGGGCGCCTGGGCGTGGTCGCGCTGGACGGCACGAAGGTGGCGGCCAACGCAGCGCTGGCGGCGAACCGCACGGCCCAGACGATCGACGAGGAGGTCGCGGCGATCCTGGCCGAGGCCGAGGCGACCGATGCCGCCGAGGACGCGATCCATGGTGAGCTGCGCGGTGACGAGCTGCCGGCGGCGCTGCGTCGGCGCGAGGACCGGCTGGCGCGCCTCCTGGCGGCCAAGGAGCGGTTGGCCCGCGCGGCGGCGGAGCGGGCCGCGGCCCAGCAAGCGAAGGTCGATGCCCGCGCCGCCGAGGAGGCGGCGACCGGCCAGCGCAAGCGGGGTCGCAAGCCAGCCCCGCCGTCGGCCGAGGTCGATCCTCAGGCCAAGGCGAACCCGACCGATCCCGACAGCGGCATCATGAAGACGGCCAAAGGCTGGGTGCAGGGCTACAATGCGCAGGCGATGGTGACCGAGGACCAGATCATCATCGCCGAGGCGCTGACCCAGGACGCCAACGACGTCCAGCAGCTCGACCCGATGGTCACGGCCGCGCTGGTCAACCTGGAGATCGTGAGCGGCGAGGAGGTCGAGCTCGGCGCCGTGCTGGCCGACGCCGGGTACTGGTCGGAGGCCAACGCCGAGACCGAGACCGCGGAGGCCGAGCTGCTGATCGCCACCCGCAAAGATCATCGCCAGCAGGCAGCCCGACGTGATCTGCCCCCGCCGCGGGGGCGCATGCCGAAGGACCTCACCCCCCGCCAGCGCATGGACCGCAAGCTCCTCACCCAGCGTGGCCAGGACCTCTACCGCCGCCGCGGCCAGACCATCGAGCCCGTCTTCGGCCAGATGAAGGAGACCCAGGGTGCGGGCCGGCTCATGGTCCGCGGGCTCACCGCCTGCGCCGGCGAGTGGACCCTGCACTGCGTGGCCCACAACCTGAAGAAGCTGCACGCGCAGTGGGTCTGCCGCTCGGCCAACGGTCGGAGGCCAATCCTCCACTGACGACTGGGTGGATCAGACCGCCCCGCCCGGCCTCCACCTACCGATCACCCGGAGCCACGCGGCAATTCGGCAACAGGCTCCGATGTCTCCTGGATTGGTGATGAACGCGGCGCTGTGAGCCACGGTGGTCACACGGGACAATCTCGGCTGGTGTGGTGAC
>JAWWCG010000859.1:0-1778 GCA_033720555.1 Kiloniellales bacterium
AGCTGGGCAAGAAGGGCCTGATGCGCCACGGCCTGCCGGGCGGCTTTCCGGGCGGGCCCGGCGGCTTTCCGAGATAGCGGGACGCCATGATCGGTTACCTCACAGTCGCCAGCAACGACATCGCCCACCCCAGTCTGTGGGGCGGCGGCGTCGGCGGCCGGCGGCAGCGACGAAGGGGCGCCGGGCCCGCGCCCGCGCTATTTCAAGGTCTCCTACGGCGCCTACGTGCGCGATGCCGACGGCAACAAGCTGCAGGCCGTCTGCTATCGCGCGGAATGACGAGCTTTTAATCCGGAGTAAGAGAGGAAAGACATGTCGTTACGGATCAGACTGGCGCGCGGCGGCGCCAAAAAGCGGCCGTTCTACCGCATCGTCGTGGCCGATTCCCGCAGCCCGCGCGACGGCCGCTTCATCGAGAAGATCGGAACCTACAACCCCATGGTGCCCAAAGACCACCCCGATCACATCAGGCTCGACGAGGACCGGGCCAAGCACTGGGTCTCGGTCGGGGCGACGCCCAGCGACCGGGTCGCGCGGTTCCTCGGCCAGGCGAACATTATCGCCATGCCGGCGATCCCCCAGCAAACCAAGCAGAACCAGCCCCGGGCGAAGACGCTGGAGCGCATGAAGGAGGCCGAGAAGGCCAAGGCCGAGGCGGCCGAGGCGGCGGCAGCTTCGGCGGCGGCGGAGAGCGAGCCCGCGGCGCAAGAGGCGCCCGCCGAAGAGGCGGCCGCGCCGGCGGAGGCCCCGGCGGAGGCCCCGGCAGAGACCCCGGCGGAGCCCGCCGCCGAGGAGCCTGCCGCCGAGGAGCCTGCCGCCGAGGAGGCGCCGGCCCAAGAGGAAGAGACCAAGGCGTGAGCCGGGGCGCGCGCGTCGCGAGCCGGGGGCCGGGGCTTTGGGCGAGGAGCGGATCTGCTTGGGCGAGGTGGTGGGCGCCCACGGCGTCAAGGGCCTGGTACGCGTGCGCGCCTTCACCGAGCGGCCGGAAGCGGTCGCCGACTATGGCGCGCTGCAGGACGAACAAGGCCGCCGCCTGATCCTGGAAGCGGTCGGCCGCGCCAAAGGCGTGGTCCTGGCCCGGATCGAGGGCGTCGGCGACCGCGACCAGGCCGAGGCGCTCAAAGGCGTCCGGCTTTACGTCGCGCGTGCCGCCCTGCCGGCGATCGAGGAGGCCGAGACCTTCTACCAGGCCGATCTCGTCGGGCTAGCGGCGCAGACCCCCGACGGCCGGACGCTCGGGCGGGTCAGCGCGGTTCACGACTTCGGCGCGGGCGACCTGCTCGAGATCGCGGCCGAGCCGCCGGGCGGCGGCGGGGCGGCGGAGAGCCTGCTGGTGCCCTTCACCCGCGAGGCGGTGCCCGAGGTCGACCTGGCCGGCGGCCGGGTGGTGGTCGTGCCGCCCGAGGCGGGCGCCGGCGGCGAGAGCGAAGGAGGCGCGCCATGAGCGCGGCGGCGACCCCCTGGCGCGCCACCGTGCTCACGGTCTTTCCGGAGATGTTTCCGGGGCCCCTTGGCCTGAGCCTGGCCGGACGCGGCCTGACGCGCGGCCTGTGGGCCATGGATGTGCTGGACATTCGGGACTTCGCGCGCGATAAACACCGCTCCGTGGACGATGAGCCGTTCGGCGGCGGACCCGGCATGGTGATGCGCGCCGACGTCGTCGACGCCGCGCTGGCGTCGGTGGCGGAGCGGCCGGGCCCGGTGATCTATCTGACCCCGCGCGGGCGCCTGCTGGATCAGGATCTGGTGCGGAGGCTGGCGGCGGGGCCGGGCGCGAG
>JAWWCG010000860.1:0-1761 GCA_033720555.1 Kiloniellales bacterium
ACCCTATTACGTCACGACGCCGATCTATTACGTGAACGACGCGCCCCACATCGGGCACGCCTACACCACGCTCGCCTGCGACGTGCTGGCCCGCTTCAAGCGGCTCGACGGCTACCGCGTCCACTTCCTCACCGGCACCGACGATCACGGCCAGAAGGTGGAGAAGTCGGCCCTGGCCGCCGGCATGGAGCCCCAGGCCTTCACCGACCAGGTCTCCGGCAACTTCCGCCGCCTGGCGGAGGCCATGGGCTTCACCAACGACGACTTCATCCGCACCACCGAGCCGCGCCACAAGCGCGCCTGCCAGGCGATCTGGCGCAAGCTGATGGACGCCGGCGAGATCTATCTCGGCAGCTACGCCGGCTGGTACGCGGTGCGCGACGAGGCCTTCTACGCCGAGAACGAGCTCGCCAAGCAGCCGGACGGCTCCTTCCTCGCCCCCTCGGGCGCGCCGGTCGAGTGGGTCGAGGAGCCGTCCTACTTCTTCCGCCTGTCGGCCTGGGGCGATCGCCTGCTCGAGCTTTACCAGCGCGAGCCCGGCTTCATCCTGCCCGAGGGGCGGCGCAACGAGGTGATCGCCTTCGTCAAGTCGGGTCTGCGCGACCTTTCGATCAGCCGCACCACCTTCAAGTGGGGCGTGCCGGTGCCCGACGATCCGGACCACATCATGTACGTCTGGCTCGACGCGCTCACCAACTACATCACCGCCGTCGGCTACCCCGAGGAGGACAGCGAGAGCTTCCGGACCTTCTGGCCGGCCGACCTGCACATGGTCGGCAAGGACATCCTGCGCTTTCACGCGGTCTACTGGCCGGCCTTCCTCATGGCCGCCGGCGTTAAGCCGCCGAAGCGCGTCTTCGCCCACGGCTGGTGGACCAGCGAGGGGCAGAAGATCTCCAAGTCGCTGGGCAACGTGATCGACCCCTTCGAGATCGCCGAGCGCTACGGCCTCGACCAGGTGCGCTACTTCCTGCTGCGTGAGGTGCCGTTCGGCAACGACGGCGACTTCTCCCACCGGGCGATCGTCGGGCGGATCAACAACGACCTAGCCAACGACTTCGGCAACCTGGCCCAGCGCGTGCTCTCCATGGTCGCCAAGAACTGCGGCCAGGCCGTGCCCGAGCCCGGCGACTTCACCGACGCCGACGAGGCCCTGCTGGGCGCGGCGCGCGGCCTCGCCGAGCGGCTGCGCGCGGCCTACGACGAGCAGGCCTTCCACCGCGCCTTGGAGACGACCTGGGAGGTGGTGGCCGCCGCCAACCGCTACGTCGACGAGCAGGCGCCCTGGGCGCTCAGGAAGTCCGACCCGGCGCGCATGGCGAGCGTGCTCTACGTCGTGCTGGAGACGGTGCGCCATCTCGCCATCCTGACCCAGCCGGTCATGCCCGACGCCATGGCGCGCCTGCTCGATCAGCTCGGCCAGCCGGCCGACGCGCGCGGCTTCGCCGCCCTCGGCGCGCCGCTCAAGCCCGGCACCGCGCTGCCCAGGCCCGAGGGCGTGTTCCCGCGCTATCTCGACGAGAGCGCGGCCTAGAGCGTTCTGCGCGCTCTCAATCGCCCGGCGCCAGGGCGTTGCCCTTGATCACCGGCAAGAGCTCCCGGAAGGCCGCGTCGTCGCCGCGCGCCAGCCACTCGAAGATCACCATCTCGGTGGTCACCAGCCCGATCCCGGCGTCGCGCAGGCGCGCCAGGGCCGCCTCCTTGTCGGCGGCGTGGCGCGAGGCGACCGCGTCCGCCACGACGTGGGGGCGATAGCCGACC
>JAWWCG010000861.1:0-1748 GCA_033720555.1 Kiloniellales bacterium
CTCGCCTGGCTGCTGGCCCGCGGCCACGACCTGGTGCCGATCCCCGGCACCCGCAAGGCGGCGCACCTGGCGGACAATGCCGAGGCGGTCGACCTGGTCTTGAGCGCGGCGGACCTGGCCGCCCTCGACGAGGCCTTCGCCGGCGGGGCGGCGGCGGGCGCGCGCTATCGGCCGGCGGGCCTCGCCCGGGTGAACCTCTAGAGCAGTACTCGATCAGATTGAACCACGCTGACGGTGCGATTTTGACCGGACGTTAGGAGCGAGGACGATGGACATGCCGACGCATATTCGAGGACGAGCGACGCGAGGTCCGGTCAAAGGCGCCCGTCCCTTAGGGGTTGGCCTGGGCTGGCGCTCCGCGTCGTTGCGGGGCTCGCCCGATGTCCCCGCATCGCGCTTCGCCTCGCGCCTAGCGGTCCCATCCAGCCCAGTGCCAACAGCGTTGATTCAATCTGGTCGGGTACTGCTCTAGGTGGCTGTCGCCGATCTCGTCGCCCTGGCGCAGGGGCTCGATGGCGGCGCGCGCCTGCTGGGGCTCGACGTCGGCGCCAAGACGATCGGCCTGGCGGTCTCGGACCGGGGCCTGGCGGTCGCCTCGCCGCTCGAGACCCTGCGGCGCGGCAAGCTCGCCGACGACGTCGCCGCGCTGAAGAGGGTGTGCGCCGAACGCGCCGTGGGCGGCCTGGTGATCGGCCTGCCGGTCAACATGGACGGCAGCGAGGGGCCGCGCTGCCAGTCGGTTCGCCAGTTCGCCGCCAACCTGGCCGAGCGGGGCCTCGACCTGCCCGCGGCCTTTTGGGACGAACGGCTGTCGACCGCGGCGGTGGAGCGCCTGCTGATCGCCGAGGCCGACATGAGCCGCAAGCGCCGCGGCCAGGTGGTCGACAAGATGGCCGCCGCCTACATCCTGCAGGGCGCGCTCGACGCGCTCGCGGCCCGGCGGCGGGCCGAGGGCTGAGACCGCTCGCCCGGTCTCGGCGATCGGCCGGGAGCGGATCCGCCGGCCGGACGTTTGCCAGCCCGACCGCAAGGAACGTCCTTAGAGCGTCGGGGCTTGCGCGGCGGCGCGCGGAATGGCTTACATAGTCGCTCGGCGAGGACGCGCCGGCGAGAACGCGCGGGGCGCAAAAGGAACACGGGCGGGCGGCATGAGCGAAGTCTGGGACGCGCCACACCTCGCGGCCAATCCGGCGAGCCATCAGCCGCTCACCCCGATCTCGTTCCTGCGCCGCGCCGCCGCCGTCTATCCGGACAAGGTGGCGGTGATCCACGGCGCGCGGCGCTTCACCTACCGCGAGTTCCACGACCGCGCCTGCCGGCTCGCCTCGGCGCTCGCCAAGCGCGGGGTCGCCAAGGGCGACTGCGTCGCCGTCATGGGCGCCAACACGCCGGAGATGCTGGAGGCGCACTACGGCGTGCCCATGCTGGGCGCGGTCCTGAACTCGCTCAACATCCGGCTCGACGCCGCCACCATCGCCTTCATCCTCGACCACGGCGGCGCCAAGTGCCTGCTGACGGATCGGGAGTTCTCGCCGACCATCCGCGCCGCCCTCGAGCGGCTCGACCGCGACATCCTGGTGATCGACATCGACGACCCCTTGGCCGAGGGCGGCGAGCTGCTGGGGTCGTGCGACTACGAGGCGCTGCTTGCCGAGGGCGACCCCGGCTTTCGAAGCGACCAGCCCGAGGACGAGCGCCAAGCCGTCTCGCTGCTCTACACCTCGGGCACCACCGGCAACCCCAAGGGC
>JAWWCG010000862.1:0-1744 GCA_033720555.1 Kiloniellales bacterium
CGGCCGAGGACCTGACCGCCATGTACGAGGCGACCCGCGGCGAGGGCTTCGGCGCCGAGGTGAAGCGCCGCGTCCTGATCGGCACCTACGTGCTGTCGGCCGGCTACTACGACGCCTATTACAACAAGGCGCGCCGGGTGCGCTCGCTGATCCTGGGCGACTTCGTGAGCGCCTTCGAACGCGTCGACCTGCTGCTCACGCCGACCGCGCCGTCGGCCGCCTTTCCCTTGGGCGAGAAGATGGACGACCCGATCGCCATGTACCTCAACGACGTCTTCACCGTGCCGGCCAACCTGGCGGGCCTGCCGGGGCTCTCGGTGCCGGCCGGGCTCAGCGCCGAGGGCCTGCCGCTCGGCCTGCAGCTGATCGGCCGGGCGTTCGACGAGGAGACCCTGTTCCGCGCCGGCGGGGCGCTGGAGGCGGCCGCCGGCTTCGACGCCCGGCCGGCCTTCGTGGCGGGAGGCGCGCCATGACCCTGATCCCCGGCGACAGCGGCGAATGGGAGACGGTGATCGGCCTGGAGGTGCACGCCCAGGTGATCTCCGAGGCCAAGCTGTTCTCCGGCGCCGCCACCGCCTTCGGCGGCGCGCCCAACAGCCAGGTCTCGCTGGTCGACGCCGCCATGCCGGGCATGCTGCCGGTCCTGAACCGCTTCTGCGTCGAGCAGGCGATTCGCACCGGCCTCGGCCTCAAGGCCGAGATCAACCTGCACTCGGTGTTCGAGCGCAAGAACTACTTCTATCCCGACCTGCCGGCCGGCTATCAGATCTCCCAGTACCTCGAGCCGATCGTCGGCAACGGCACCGTCACCCTCGACCTGCCGGACGGCGCCCGGCGCGAGGTCGGCATCGAGCGCCTGCATCTCGAGCAGGACGCCGGCAAGTCGCTGCACGACCAGCACCCGCAGCTGACCTACGTCGACCTCAACCGGGCCGGCGTCGCGCTGATGGAGATCGTCTCCAAGCCCGATTTGCGCTCGCCCGCCGAGGCGGCCGCCTATCTCCAGAAGCTGCGCGCCATCCTGCGCTACCTCGGGACCTGCGACGGCAACATGGAGGAGGGCTCGCTGCGCTGCGACGTGAACGTCTCGGTGCGCCGGCCGGGCGCGGCCTTGGGCATCCGCACCGAGACCAAGAACGTCAACTCGATCCGCTTCATCGAGCAGGCGATCGCCTACGAGGCCCGGCGCCAGATCGCGGTGCTGGAGGACGGCGGCGCGGTGGTGCAGGAGACCCGGCTGTTCGATCCCGACAAAGGCGAGACCCGGCCCATGCGCACCAAGGAGGAGGCGCACGACTACCGCTACTTCCCCGACCCGGACCTCTTGCCGCTGGTGCTCGACCCGGCCTGGGTCGAGGAGATCCGCGCCGGCCTGCCGGAGCTGCCGGACGCCAAGAAGGCGCGCTTCATGGCCGACCTCGGCCTCTCGGCCTACGACGCCGGCGTGCTGGTCGCCGAGCGCGAGACGGCGGCTTTCTTCGAAAAGGTCGCCGAGGGCCGCGACGCCAAGCTCGCCGCCAACTGGGTGACCGGCGAGCTGTTCGGCGCCCTCAACCGCTCCGGCCTGGCGCTGGGCGAGGCGCCGGTCGACGCCGCCAAGCTTGGCGGCCTGCTCGATCTGGTCGCCGACGGCACCATCTCCGGGCGGATCGCCAAGGAGGTCTTCGAGGCGATGTGGGAGAGCGGCAAGTCGGCCGCCGAGATCGTCGAGCAGAAGGGCTTGCGGCAGATCAGCGACGAGGGC
>JAWWCG010000863.1:0-1742 GCA_033720555.1 Kiloniellales bacterium
CGACGACGATGAACGGCAGCGGCTCGAGATCGAACGGCTGCTCCTCGTAGATCGGCTGGCCGGTGTCCGGATCGAAGCCGGTTTGCACCCGGCGGGTCAGCACCTCGCCGTTGCGCTTGGCCTCTACGATGCGGGCGTTGTAGCCGTCGATGTTGCGCACCCCCAGGCGGGTCATGGCGCGGTAGCGCTCTTCCATCTCGCGCACCGTCCATTTCAGCGCCACCACCGCCTTCTTGGGCTCGGTCACCACGGGCGAGATCAGGTGCGGGATGTCGTCGTAGACCGACAGCTCCAGCATCTTGGGGTCGATCATGATGAACTTGCAGTCGTCCGGCGACAGGCGGTAGAGCAGCGACAGCACCAGGGTGTTGATCGAGACCGACTTGCCGGAGCCCGTGGTGCCGGCGATCAGAAGGTGCGGCATGCGCGCCAGGTCGACGATCATCGGATGGCCGCTGATGTCCTTGCCGAGAATCAGCGGCAGCTTGCCGCCGGCGCGCTCGAACACCTCGGAGGCCAGGAGCTCGCGCAGATAGACGGTTTCCCGGTTGTTGTTGGGCAGCTCGATACCGATCGTATTTGAGCCGGGAACGACGGCGACGCGCACCGAAATGGCGCTCATCGAGCGGGCGATGTCGTCGGCCAGGCCGACCACGCGGCTGGTCTTGGTGCCCGGCGCCGGCTCCAGCTCGTAGCGGGTCACCACCGGGCCGGGGCGCACCTTGACGATCTCGCCCTTGACGCCGAAGTCGTCGAGCACGGTCTCCAGCAGGCGGGCGTTCTTCTCCAGCGCGTCGCGCTTGAGGGCGCCGCGTTCCGATGCCGGCGGCGGCTCGGCCAGCAGCGACAGCGGCGGCAGCTCGAAGTCGCCGTCGCCGCCGAAGTCGAGCTTGCCTTGCGTCGCCTGGCGGCCGCGCTTGCCGGGGCGCACCGGAGCCCGCGGCGTGGTCACCAGCGGCTCGGCCTCGGCGGCGGGCTGCCTTTCCGCCTTGTCTGCCTTGTCCGCCTTGTCCGCTTTGCGCGGCCGCGGCCGCGGGGCCGCCTTCGGCGCCGCGACCGAGGGCTCGGAGCGGCTCACCGCCGCCTCGGCGCGGCGGCTGCGGATGTCGCCGACCCGGGTGGCGATGTGGCCGCGCAGGGCCCAGAGCCGGGCCATCTGGCCGGCCAGCCAGGCCGCGGCGCGCAGCAGCCTGTGCCAATCCGCGCGGTTGACCGCCAGCACGACCAGGAGGGCGGCGAACGCGAGGACGCCGCCGGCCAGCGCCACCAGCCAGGCCCCGGCCGGCAGCTTGGCGCTCAACCAGCCAAGCAGGAGAGCGCCGGCGAACCCGCCCACGCCGCTGTCGCTGGGCAGGCTCGGCGAGGCCGGCAGATGTGCGAGCGCCAGGGCGGCGAGCAGCAGGGCGGCCGGCAGCAGGCCGAGGCGCAGCGGCCAGCGCTCGAAGGCCTGCTTGCGGCAGATCCCGAGGCCCCAGCAGATCAGGACGACGGGCAGCAGGAAGGCCGCCAGGCCCAGGGTCTGCCACATGAGATCGGCGGCATAGGCGCCGGGCAGGCCGAGCAGGTTCATCGCCGGCCCGTCGCCCGCGCGATTGAACGAGGGATCCTCGGCCCGGAAGCTGAGGCCGGCGACGGCGAGGGCAGCGCCGAGGGCGGCCAGCGCGAGGCCCGCCAGCTCGATCGTCCGCCGGCGCACGAACGCGCCGGTGCCGCTCGGCCACAACGGAGGCGTCCGTTTCCGA
>JAWWCG010000864.1:0-1738 GCA_033720555.1 Kiloniellales bacterium
CCGACAGCCCGCACGCCGGCGCCTACGTGGCGATCGCCCGCCGGGTCTGGGAGAAGGTCTCGGCCGGCCTCGGCGGCGAAGCCGCCAAGGGCCCGCGCATCGTCATGCAATAGGCCGGCGCTTGGGCCGGCCAGGACCGGCGCTTGGGGCCGGCGCTTCGGCCGGCACTTGAGCCGTCGCGCGGCGGCGCGCCGCCTCGGGACGCCTTAGGACGGCTCGGCGTGGCCCTCGAGATCGCGATTTCGCGCCGGGTGCTTTCGCAAAGCGCCAAAAATCATTATATTGGGAGGGTCGGGAAACCGACTACGGCGCTAAACGGGCTTGCGGAATAAGCGCAGCGGACCCGGGGGCAGTACCCGGCGCCTCCACCAGTTTCGCCCGCCGCGGCCGCCGAAAGGTCGGGCCAGGCGGACACCATGGGGGCGAACCAGGATCGACGCGCGTGGTAAAGGCATGTTCGGCGCCCGGCATGGTACCGCCGTTATCGGGCCATAACGTAGTTGCGAACGACAACTATGCTGAGGCGCGTCTCGCTGCCTAAGGGCGGCTGACAAGCCTGAACTTAAGTCCGCGGCGCTAGCCCGTCGCGGCGGGGTTCGGGGCACACCTGGCAACAGAAGTGCCCCACCTGACCGACCCGGCGGGGGAGAAGGCGCGGGCGGTCGAGGCAAGGTGGCAGGGATGGGCGAGGACGGCCTCAGGTACGATGCCATGGTGGACGGGGCACTGCGCAGCGTGGTGCGCCGGGCGCTCGGCTATGCCGCCGAGCGCGGCCTGCCGGGCGACCACCACTTCTACATTTCGTTCCAGACGACGCACCCCGGCGTCGATATCCCGGCGCAACTGCGCGAGCGTTATCCCAACGAGATGACCATCGTGCTGCAGCATCAGTTCTGGGGGCTGGACGTGGGCGAGGAGTCGTTCGGCGTGACCCTCAGCTTCTCAGACGTGCCCGAGCGCCTGACCATCCCCTTCGCGGCGATCAGCGCCTTCGCCGACCCCTCGGTGCGCTTCGGCCTGCAGTTCGACGCGAGCCAGCAGGCGCAAGCCGGCGAGCCCGCGCCCCCCGTGGCCGCCGCCGAGCAGCGCCAGAAGCCGGTGCAGCAGGCGGTCTCCAACCGCCTCGCCGCGACCTCCGAGGAGCAGCCCGGCGGCGCCGACGGCGAGGACAGCGCCGGCGCCAAGGTCATCCGCTTCGATCCACGCCGCAAGAGGTAGGCGCCCGGCGGCGCCTTGCCGCGCGCCGGCCAGGCTTGCGAGACTCCCCGCCATGACGGCGACGACGATCCTGTTCGACGGCCCCCGGGATAGCCCCGCGAATAGCCCCCGGACCGGCGCCCGGCTGGCGGCGGTCGACCTGGTGCTGGCCCACGGCGCCGGGGCGCCCATGGATTCTCCCTTCATGGCCCACATCGCCCAGGGTCTGGGCGCGCGGGGCCTGCGGATCGCGCGCTTCGAGTTCCCCTACATGGCCGCCCGTCGCGCCGACGGCCGCAAGCGCCCGCCGGACCGGGCGCCGACGCTGCTGGCGAGCTGGCGCGCGGTCATCGCCGAGCTGGGCGACCCAGGGAGAGCCATTGGGGCCGGCCGCGGCCTCGCCATCGGCGGCAAGTCCCTGGGCGGCCGCATGGCCAGCCTGGTCGCCGCCGAAGACGGCGCCCGGGCGGTGGTCTGCCTCGGCTATCCGTTCCACCCGCCGGGCCGCCCGGAGAAGCTGCGCACCGCGCACCTGGAGGCG
>JAWWCG010000865.1:0-1728 GCA_033720555.1 Kiloniellales bacterium
ACGAGCTGCAGCAGCGGCCCTATCCGCCGACGGCGGCCATGTTCGCCAAGGGCACCGACGCCGAGAAGCTGATCATCGTCGCCCTCGAGGACGGCCGCATCGACACGATCTACCGGGCGCGCGCCCTGTTCGCCAACCTGAGCGCGGTGGCGCGCACCACCCCGGTGTTCCAGGAGTACGGCGTCGAGGAGCTGTTCACCTTCTTCGATTTCGCCAAGATGCTGGGCTTCACCCAGATCACCATCTCCAACGGCCGCGACTTCACCCACCAGGTGTTCCTGGAGTAGGACGCCGGTCGGGCCGCGATCGCGGCCGATAAAATCTCGTCGGGATTGGGGCCGAGCCTATCCCCCGGTCACGCTCATGTGGCGGCCGACGGCCGGCCCGCGGTGGCGGCGGTCGATGACGAAGTCGTGGCCCTTGGGCTTGCGGGTGATCGCCTCGCGGATCGCCGCGTCGAGCGGCGCGTCGTCGTCGCTCGTGCGCAGCGGCGCGCGCAGGTCGGCGGCGTCCTCCTGGCCGAGGCACATGTAGAGCGTGCCGGTGCAGGTCAGGCGCACCCGGTTGCAGCTCTCGCAGAAGTTATGGGTGAGCGGCGTGATGAAGCCGAGCCGGCCGCCGGTCTCGCGCACCCGCACGTAGCGCGCCGGCCCGCCGCTGCGGTAGTCGATCTCCTCCAGGGTCCAGCGCTCGGCCAGCTTGGCCCGCACCATCGACAAGGGCAGGTACTGGTCGACCCGGGTCTCGCCGCCGACGTCGCCCATCGGCATGACCTCGATGAAGGTGAGGTCGAAGCCCTCCTCGCCGCACCAGGCGACCAGGCGGTCGAACTCGTCGTCGTTGACGCCGCGCAGCGCCACGGCGTTGATCTTCACCGCCAGGCCCGCCGCCTTGGCGGCCGCGAGCCCGTCCATGACCCGGTCGAACTTGCCCCAGCGGGTGATCGCCTGGAACTTGTGGGGATCGAGGGTGTCGATCGAGACGTTGACCCGCCGCACCCCGAGGCCGGCCAGCTCGTCGGCGTATTTGGCAAGCTGGCTGCCGTTGGTGGTCAGGGTGAGCTCGCCCAGGGCGCCGCTCTCCAGGTGGCGCGACAGGCCGCGGAACAGGCTCATGATGTTGCGCCGCACCAGCGGCTCCCCGCCGGTCAGGCGCAGCTTGCGCACGCCCAGGCGCACGAAGGCGCCGCACAGGCGCTCCAGCTCTTCCAGGCTGAGGATCTCGGCCTTGGGCAGGAAGGTCATGTCCTCCGACATGCAGTAGACGCAGCGGAAGTCGCAGCGGTCGGTGACCGAAACGCGCAGATAGGTGATCGCCCGCGCGAAGGGATCGACTAAGGTGGACATGACGCCTCTATACCCGGTTCCTGCCGCGGCGCCGCTCGATGGCTTCGTCCGTGTCGCGCCGCGTTCGTTCGTTATGTTCACCCGAATATAAGGCTCGCGGGCCGTTTTGTCTCCCCCCTGTTTGGGGAAAGTTCGCGCGGCGGGCTGCCGCCCGCCGGCTACGGGGCGCGGCGCGCCACCGCGCGGGCGGTCCAATCGACGCCCGGGTCCGGCCCGCGCGGGCAGACCCGGCGGTTCTCGAGCCTCGTGGGTTCGCCTAGAGCAGTGCCCCCGCCGATTGGAACAACCGGACGGTGGGATTTTTTGCGGGCGGGTGGGGGGGGGGCGAGTGGCATGGCCACCCCAAATCGAGGACGAGCGACGCGCCCCCCGGTGCGAAGGG
>JAWWCG010000866.1:0-1727 GCA_033720555.1 Kiloniellales bacterium
CATCGACGGCATCGCCGACGCACTCGCGGCGCTCGCCCGGCGCTACAAGCTGGCCGTGGTGTCGGACGCCATCGTGACCCCCGGCAGCGGCCTCAAGGCGATTCTCGAGGGCCACGGCCTCGCGCAGTATTTCTCGGGCTTCGCCTTCTCCGACGAGGTCGGCCACTCCAAGCCGCACCGGGACATGTTCGAGCGCGCCTGCGCCGAGCTGGGCGTGGCGGTCGACGAGATCGTCCACGTCGGCGACCGCGATCACAACGACGTCAAGGGCCCCCACGCGCTCGGCGCCAAGGCGGTGCTGTTCACCGCGGCGCGCGACGCCGACAAGGACGCAACCACGGCCGACGCGGTCTGCGAGCGCCACCGCGACCTGCCGGCGATCGTCGACCGCCTGGCAGCGGCCGGCTGACGGGCGGGCGGAGATCTAGCGGCCATGGCGATGAACCCGAGAATCCTGATCGTCGATGGCTATGCCAAGGACGGCCGCGAGGGGCTGCGCGAAGGCGGCGCGACGACCGCCGGCGAGCTCTACGCGGTCATGCTCGCCAAATGCTGCCCGGGCCTGGACTCGGACATCGTCTATCCGGCCGATCCGGGCGCCAGCCTGCCGAGCGGCGCGGCGATCGACCACTACGACGGCATCGCCTGGACCGGCTCGAGCCTCACCATTCACAAGCCCGATCCCCAGGTGACGCCGCAGATCGAGTTCGCCCGCGCCGCCTTCGACGCCAAGGTGCCGGGCTTCGGGTCCTGCTGGGCGGCGCAGATCGCGGTGGTCGCCGCCGGCGGCCAGTGCCGGGAGAACCCCAAGGGCCGCGAGATGGGCGTCGCCCGCAAGATCTCGCTCACCCCGGAGGGCCGGGCCCACCCGCTCTACATCGGCAAGAAGAGCGTGTTCGACGCCTGGATCAGCCACGACGACGAGATCACCCATCTGCCGGAGGGCGGCGTCCTGCTGGCGTCCAACCGCTGGACCAACATGCAGTCGGTGTCGGTGGTCCACAAGGGCGGGGTCTTCTGGGGCCTGCAATACCACCCGGAGTACGACGTGCACGAGATGGCGCGGCTCTGCTATTGCCGCAAGCAGAAGCTGGTCGACCGCGGCTTCTTCCTCGACCTCGAGGCGGCGCAAGGCTTCGTCGACCAGCTCGAGGCGCTGCACCAGGACCCAGGCCGCAAGGACATCGCCTGGTTGCTCGGGATCGACGAGGACGTGACGAACGAGGACATCCGCCTGGCCGAGGTGCGCAACTGGATCGAGCAGCTGGTGCTGCCCAACATGGGCCGCTGAGCGGCCGCCGGCACATTGAGACTACGACCCTCGACCTCGCCCAGGTTTGCTATTGGTTCGAGTAGGCGCCATCTGGTGAGGTTGTCGGCTTAGGCCGCAGTTGACCCACTGGTAACAAAGAGATCTATCGCGAGGGCCTCAGGATGGGCAAGCTTGAGCGACGACCGATCTATTGTTCTGCTTACATCGAGCTACGAGCCAAAATCTGTTGTTTGGCGCGGATGATGCTCGCCCTTACATCATCCGAGCCGCTTTGTGCCCGATCATCGGGCGACAATTGGTCTAAAGTTTCTATCCGTGAGCTCAACTGGTCGACGCAACACACGCGTTGAATCGCTCTGCTGGTGTCTCGAAGTCTAACGTCTTTCGGGGTCGCTCGTTAAGTTCGCGCGCCACCTTGTTCAGCTGAGCCTGTGAGTAGAGCGAGAGATCGATA
>JAWWCG010000867.1:0-1723 GCA_033720555.1 Kiloniellales bacterium
CAACGCGATCCACGACGTGCTCCAGCCCAAGGGCGTCGCGGTGGTCATCGAGGCCGCCCACCAATGCATGACCACGCGCGGCGTCCATCGCCCCGGCGTCGCCATGGTCACCAGCCGCATGCTCGGCATGTTCCGCTCCGACTCCCGGACGCGCCGCGAGTTCCTGGCCCTGGTCGGCAACCCCTCCGGCTCCTACGGCGGCCACCACATCTGACGCGTTCCGGCGGACCCTGCCCGGCACAGGCGTTGTGCGGCCATGATCGATCTCAGACCGGTCGTCTTCGTGCTCGGCACGCTGATCACGATCCTCGCGCTGGCGATGATCATTCCGGCGATCGTGGACTATTCGGCGGGCCACGCCGACTGGCAGGTCTTCGCTGCGTCTTCGGGGGTCGCTCTGTTCATCGGCGTCTCGATGATCTTGACCACCCGCTCGGGCTGGTTCGGCTTCAACCTGCGCCAGGCCTTCGTCATGACCAATCTGGCCTGGCTGGTGATCGCCGCCTTCGCCGCCCTGCCGTTCACCTTCTCGGACATGGACCTCAGCGTCACCGACGCCTTTTTCGAGGCCATGTCCGGGATCACGACGACCGGGGCGACGGTGATCGTCGGCCTGGACCAGGCGCCGCCCGGCATCCTGCTGTGGCGCGCCATCCTGCAATGGCTCGGCGGCATCGGCATCATCGTCATGGCGGTGGCCATCCTGCCGATCCTGCAGGTCGGCGGCATGCAGCTGTTCCGCGTCGAGGCCTTCGACGCCGACAAGGTGCTGCCGCGCGCCGCCCAGATCGCCGGCGGCATCTCCATCGTCTACGTCTTCCTGACCGGCCTGGCGGCGCTGGTTCTCTGGTCGCTCGGCCTGTCCGGCTTCGACGCCATCGCCCACGCCATGACCTCGATCGCCACCGGCGGCTTCTCGACCCACGACGCCTCGATCGGCCACTACAACAGCGCCGCGGTGGATTGGGCGATCAGCATCTTCATGATCCTGGGCTCGCTGCCCTTCGTCCTCTATTTGCGGGCGCTGCGCGGCAATGTTTCGGTGCTGGCGCGCGACAGCCAGGTGCGCTGGTTTCTGATCGTGGTGGCCGTTGCGGCGATTTTCATGGCCTGGTGGCTGTGGCGCAACGGCGTGCTGCCGCCGCTGGACGCGCTCAGATACGGCACCTTCAACGTGATATCGGTCATGACGGGCACCGGCTACGCCACGGCGGAGTTCGACCGTTGGGGCGGATTTTCCATGGCCCTCATGTTCGTGCTCATGTTCGTCGGCGGCTGCGCCGGCTCGACCACCTGCGGCATCAAGATCTTTCGCTTCCAGGTGCTCTACGCCACCGCCAAGTCGCAGCTCAAGCGCCTGATCCAGCCCAACGGCGTGTTCATCCCCTACTACAACCACCGCCCGATCCCGGAACAGGTGAGCCTCTCGGTCATGGGCTTCTTCTTCCTGTTCATCGCCAGCTTCGCGGTGCTCGCCGCCGGCCTCGGGTTTCTCGGGCTCGACTTCATCACCGCCGTCTCCGGCGCCGCTTCGGCGATCGCCAACGTCGGCCCGGGCCTCGGCATCATCATCGGCCCGGCGGCCACCTACGGCAGCCTGCCGGAAGAGGCGAAATGGCTGCTCTCGGCCGGGATGTTGCTTGGCCGGCTCGAACTGTTCACTGTGCTGGTGTTGCTGTCGCGCTCGTTCTGGCGCGGCTGAGGCGCACCCGACAAACGGCCA
>JAWWCG010000868.1:0-1717 GCA_033720555.1 Kiloniellales bacterium
ACGATCAGGCCGCCAGGCGCATGGTCAGGGCCTACTGGCTGAGTGCCGAGCGGCGGGCGGCGGACCGCCGTCGGCTCGCGGAGCTGGAGGCGCGCATCCTCTCCGCGGTGCCGGGCAGCGCGGTGGCGAGCGACCAACGCTACCGCGAGGCCGACCTGGCCATCGACTACCGCGAGGATGTCGAGCCCCTGCCGGACGGACAGGTCGCGCGCATCGTCGCGCTGTTCGAGCAGGCCGGCGCCCAGGCCAAGGTCAGCTCGATCCACGTCAACGGCTGGTTCGGCGACTACGACAAGCTCTCGATGACCAAGCGCCTGCTCGAGGAGCAATTCGCGATCGCGCCCGAGCGCGCGCACGACACGGCGGTCTTCGTTGGCGATTCTCCCAATGACGCGCCCATGTTCGCCTACTTTGCGAACGCGGTCGGCGTCGCCAACGTCCGCGCCTTCGAGGACCGACTTACGGCCAAACCCGCCTACGTCACCGATGCCGCCGGGGGCGAGGGATTCGCCGAGCTGGCGGCGGCCCTGCTGGACGTGCGATGAGCGCCCCGCCGCAGACTCGCAAGCAGGCGCGCCAGGAGCGAATCATCGCCCTCCTGCGCGCCAATCCCGCGGTCCGCGTCGCGGGATTGGCCCGCGAGTTCGGCGTCTCGACCGAGACGGTGCGCCGCGATCTCGACGAACTCAGCCAGGCGGGTGTCGTGAACCGCACCTATGGCGGCGCGGCGCGCTCCGCCATGGGCCACGAGGCCGCGGTCAACGAGCGCTTGCAGGATCAGGTCGACGAGCGCCTGCGCATTGCCCGTCGCGCGAGCGACCTCGTCGAGACCGGCGACCTGGTGATGATCGACGGCGGCTCGACCACGATCCATTTCGCGCGTCAACTGGCCGCCCGGAATGGCCGCGTCACGGTTCTGACCAATAGCCTCGGCGTGGCCGCGGCGCTGGGGCCGGATCCCGCGTCCAAGGTCGTCCTGTGCCCGGGCGATTATCTCCCGTCCGAAGGCATCGTCACCGGCCCGGAGACCATCGCCTTCCTCGAACGCTTTTATGTCGACAAGGCCTTCATCGGCGCCAGCGGCCTCACCGATCAAGGCCCGAACGAAGTCCATTCGAGCGCCGCTTGGGTCAAGCGCCGCATGCTGCAACAGGCCAAGCGGTCGTATCTCCTTCTCGACAGCACCAAGTTCAACGTGTTGCGCCATGAGCTCGTCTGCCCCTTGGAGGAGATCAGCGAGCTGATCACCGATCGGCGACCGACCGGGACCCTGCGTGCCGCCCTGGCGCGCGCGGCGGTGCAGATCGACGTGGCCGCCCATTGACGGGCGCCGGGCGCCGTACCAAATGGGCCACAGGGAGGCTCGCCACGCCGGAGCGCCTTTGCCCGTCCGCCACGCGAGTGCGCAAAACGCCTTTGCCAGCCGGGAGAGACAGATCATGAGCACGGCCGAAACCTCCGCAAGCGGCAACGAATTCGTCGATTTCTGGAATGAGATCCTGGTCCCGAAGTTCATCAAGTACCGTCATATCATCGTGGGCGGCCTGACCCACCACAGCGAGAAGATCTTTCCGTCGCTCGAGGTGAAGCCCGGCGACAGTGTGGTGGACGTCGGCTGCGGTTTCGGCGACACCGCCATACTGCTCGCCCAGCGCGTCGGCGCCTCCGGATCGGTGCTGGGGCTCGACTGCTGCAGCGCCTTCCTCGAGATTGCCCG
>JAWWCG010000869.1:0-1710 GCA_033720555.1 Kiloniellales bacterium
TCCACCTGGCCGGCGGCCTCGGCGGCATGCGCCACATGCTGGAGCAGTTCGGCCCGGCCTTGAAGCTGCCGTGGACCAAGCTGGAGGCGCCGGAGCTGACCCAGGACCTGATCGAGCGCATGGTGGCGGGCACCGAGGCCCAGGCGGCCGGCCGCTCGGTGCGCGATCTGGAGAAGGTCCGCGACGACTGCCTGATCGCCATCATGCAGGCGCTGCGCACGTCGGGCGAGGGCGCCGGGCGCATCCTCGAGCGCGACGAGGCCCGCCGCCTGCAGGCGGAGGCGCCGCCGCGTTGGACGCCTGGCAGCGAGGTGGCGACGCCGCTCGACCTCTACCGCGGCACGGTGCTGCCCGAATGGGTCGACTACAACGGCCACATGTCGGAATGGGCCTACCTCACCGCCTTCGGCTGGGCGAGCGACGTGCTGTTCCGTTACATCGGCATCGACGAGGCCTACCGGGCGGCCGGGCATTCGCTCTACACCGTGGAGACCCACGTCAACTATCTGCGCGAATGCTCGCTCGGCGATCCGCTCAGGGTGACCACCCAGCTCCTCGGCCTCGACGAGAAGCGGCTGCACCTGTTCCACGCCATGTACCACGGGGCGAGCGGCGAGCCGCTGGCGACCACCGAGCAGATGCTGCTGCACGTCGACACCGCGGCGGGCCGGGCGACGCCCATCCTGCCGGAGGTCTACGAGGCCCTGGCCGCGATCATGATGGCCCACCGGGACCTCGCCATCCCGCCCCAGGTCGGCCGCCGCATGGCGGTGAAGCCCAAGCCGGCGCCGGTCTAAGCCGAAGGACGCGCGTCATGGATTTCGCACTGAGCGACGAACAGCGCATGCTCGTGGACCTGGTCCGGCGTTTCGTCGAGCACGAGCTCTATCCCCACGAAGCGGAGGTCGAGCGGCTGGGCGAGGTGCCGGAGGCCCTGCGGCGCGAGATCCGCGCCAAGGCGATCGAGCTCGGCATCTACGCCGCCAACATGCCGGAAGAGCTGGGCGGCGGCGGCCTCGACAACGTCTCGCTGGTGCTGCTCGAGCGCGAGCTGGGCCGCGCCAGCTATGCGCTCCAGTATCTGGTGGCGCGGCCGAGCAACATCCTCCAGGCCTGCCGCGGCCGGCAGCGCGAGGACTATCTCCTGCCGACGGTCGCCGGCGAGAAGGTGGACTGTCTCGCCATGACCGAGCCGGGCGCCGGCTCCGACGTGCGCTCGATGAAGTGCCGGGCCTGGCGCGACGGCGAGCACTTCGTCATCAACGGCACCAAGCATTTCATCAGCCACGCCGACTGGGCCGACTACGTGATCCTGTTCGCCGCCACCGGTGACGAGCAGGGCCCGCGCGGCCCGCGCAAGAAGATCACCTCGTTCATCGTCGACAAGGGCACGCCTGGCTTCGAGGTGCGGCCGGGCTACAACAGCGTGTCGCACCGGGGCTACCGGAACTTCGTCCTCAACTTCGACGACTGCCGGGTGCACGAGGACCAGGTGCTGGGCGAGGTCGACCAAGGCTTCGACGTGGCCAACGAATGGCTGGCGGCGACCCGCCTCTCGGTCGCGGCCTGCGCGCTCGGCCAGGCCCAGCGGGCGCACGAGCTGTCGGTCGCTTGGGCGGCGACGCGCAAGCAGTTCGGCCAGACCATCGGCCGCTTCCAGGGCGTCTCCTTCAAGCTGGCCGACATGGCGCTCGCCATCAAGGCGGCGGA
>JAWWCG010000870.1:0-1706 GCA_033720555.1 Kiloniellales bacterium
AACGCCGTGAACGTCGCCCCGCCCGTCTCCGACAAAACCTTCGTGATCGCCGCCGTCAACGTCGTCTTGCCATGGTCGACATGCCCGATCGTCCCCACGTTGCAGTGCGGCTTCGTCCGCTCAAACTTCGCCTTTGCCATCTCGTCCGCTATTCCTTTTCCGGTTCCCCTGGAGCCGCACCGTCAGGCCGCGAGGCCGAGACTCGCGACAATTCGTTCCCTTGGCCCGATCCCCTGGGGCGCGCCCCCTGGGGCGATCCCCTGCGTCGATCCCCTAAATCGATCCCCTGAATCGATTGCCTGGGAGGTCGCGCCGCCGGCGTCTCCCGCCGCTGTCTCGAACGTCCTGCTCCCGTCAATACACAAGGCTCCCCCGGTGCTCGCCGGAGGAGGCCCACACATGGAGCGGGTGACGGGAATCGAACCCGCGTAGCCAGCTTGGAAGGCTGGTGCTCTACCACTGAGCTACACCCGCGACCGCTGTTCGCCCTCGCCGGCCGTCTTTTGCTGCAGTCGTGGGCGTGCACAGGATGGGCGTGCACAGGATAGAGGCCCGGAGGCACGGGTGGTGGAGGGGGTTGGATTCGAACCAACGTAGGCGAAGCCAACGGGTTTACAGCCCGTCCCCTTTAACCACTCGGGCACCCCTCCCTCTGATCGCACGGCGAGCAGCGCAACGGCGTGGCGAACTATGGTGATTTAACCCGAACTGTCAACTTCAAACATGACGAAACGCGCGCAATCGGCCAAGAATGGCGACCGGCCCTGCGCGGCCCGTGCGGAGCGATCCGCTCCATGACGCAGAACTTTAGGTAGGATCATGGCCAAACGCAAGCCCGCCGGCCGCCAAAGCCGCCAGAAACCCGACCAGCCGACAGCCGCGCGCCCGCCTCAGCGCCCGGCCCTGCGCCCGGCCGCGCGGCCGGGCCCGGCGGCCCCCAAATCGGCGGCCCCCAGATCGGCGGCCCCCAGACCGGCCGCCAAGCCGGCCATCAAGGCGGCGAGCGGCGGGCGCTACTGGCTCTACGGCCGGCACGCCGCGAGCGCGGCCCTCGCCAATCCGGCGCGCGCCGTCGCCCGGGCGATCGCCACGCCCGAGGCCCTCGAGCGGCTCGATCCGACGGCCCGCCAGAGCCTCGAAAGTCGCGGAATTCCGCTGGAAACCGCCAGCCGGGGCGCGCTCGACGCCGCGCTGCCGCCCGGCGCCGTCCATCAGGGCCTGGCCCTCGAGGTGCGGCCCCTCGCCCAGCTCGCCCTGGCCGACTGGCTGGCAAAGCCGGCGGCCGCGGCGAGCGATCGCCGGGCCCTGCTGGTCGCCCTCGACCAGGTGAGCGATCCCCACAACGTCGGCGCCGTGCTGCGCTCGGCCGCCGCCTTCGGCGCCCGGGCCGTGCTGGCGCCACGCCACGGCCAGGCCGGCGAGAGCGCGGCCCTCGCCAAGGCGGCCTCGGGCGCCCTCGACGCGGTCCCCTATATTGACGCCAGCAACCTGGCCCGGGCGCTCGCCCTGTTGAAGAAAAAGGGCTTCTGGATCATGGGCTTGGCCGGCGATGCCGCGGACGGCCTGGTGGCCGCCGACCCGGGCGGACCGCTGGTGCTGGTGCTCGGCGGCGAGGGCAAGGGCTTGCGCCGGCTGACCCGCGAGGCCTGCGACCTGGTCGCGCGCCTGCCGACCCGGCCGCCGATCGACCAGCTCAACGTCTCCAA
>JAWWCG010000871.1:0-1706 GCA_033720555.1 Kiloniellales bacterium
AGCTGGCCGACCTTCTTCTGCTGGTCGGAGCAGCGGAAGTTGAAGCTGGCGACGTAGGCCCGCGACTGGACGCTGCGCTTGCCTAGCTCGATCACGTCGAGACCCTGGGAGATCACCTCCCACACCGTCTTATCGGCGGCGAGCGTCTCGCGCGACTGGTCGACGTAGCCGAGCTTCACCGTCTCGCCGAGCCGCAAAGTCCCGCCGTCGGGGCTCTCTTCGCCGGTGATCATGCGGAACAGCGTGGTCTTGCCGGCGCCGTTCGGGCCGATGATGCCGACGATGCCGCCGCGCGGCATGCGGAAGCTCAGGTCCTCGATCAAGAGCCGCTCGCCAAAGCCCTTCCTCAGGTGCTCGGCCTCGATCACCAGGTCGCCGAGGCGCGGGCCGGCCGGGATCACGATCTGGCCGGCCTCCGGCGCCCGCTCCTTCTCGTCGGCCAGCAGCTTCTCGTAAGCGGTGATGCGGGCCTTGGCCTTGGCGTGGCGGGCGCGCGGGCTCTCGCGAATCCACTCCAGCTCGTGGGCCAGGGTGCGCGCGCGCGCCGCCGCCTGCTTCTCCTCGGTCTTGAGCCGCGCCTGCTTCTGCTCCAACCAGCCGGAGTAGTTGCCCTCGTAGGGGATGCCGTGGCCGCGGTCGAGCTCGAGGATCCAGCCGGCCACGTTGTCGAGGAAGTAGCGGTCGTGGGTGACCGCCACCACGGTGCCGGGGTAGTCCTCCAGGTGGCGCTCCAGCCAGGCGACCGATTCGGCGTCCAGGTGGTTGGTCGGCTCGTCCAGCAGCAGCAGGTCCGGCTTCTGCAGCAAGAGCCGGCAGAGCGCGACCCGGCGCCGCTCGCCGCCCGACAGCTTGGCGACCTCGGCGTCGCCCGGCGGGCATCTGAGCGCGTCCATGGCGATCTCCACGGTGCGCTCCAGGTCCCAGGCGTCGGCGGAGTCGATCGCCTCCTGCAGCTCGGCCTGCTCGGCGATCAGGGCGTCCATCTCCTCGGGCGTGAGGTCCTCGGCGAAGCGGGCGCTGACCGCCTCGAAGCGGTCGAGCAGCGCCTTGGTCTCGGCCAGGCCCTCCATGACGTTGCCGGCGACGTCCTTCTCGGGGTTCAGCTCCGGCTCCTGGGGCAGGTAGCCGACCTTGGCCTTGTCGGCCGCCCAGGCCTCGCCGGTGAACTCGGTCTCGACCCCGGCCATGATCCGCAGCAGGGTCGACTTGCCGGCGCCGTTGAGGCCGAGGACGCCGATCTTGGCGCCCGGAAAGAACGACAGCCAGATGTCGCGCAGGACCTGCCGGCCGCCCGGATAGGTCTTGCCGAGCCCCTTCATCACGTAGACGTATTGGTAGGACGCCACCCGAAGCTCCCTCAGGCAATGAAATCCGGCGCGCCGTCCTCGGCGCCGATGCCGGCGCCGGGGTTGTAGCCAAAGCCGCAACGCTTGGAAAGGGCGGCGGGGGGCGTGGACCGGGCCCGCCCACCGGGGAAGCTCGGAAATATCCGGGGATCTTCGGGGATCTCCAGGGATCTTCGGGGACGTCTCTCGGGGTGTCCCTGGGGATATTCGGGGCCGGGGGCGCGTAGCATGGGGAGGTCGCCGGCACGCCCATTTCGGGAGTTGTGGTTAATGAGACGCTCGATAGCTGCGGTCGCCGCCGCCCTCACGCTCGGTCTCGGCCTGATCGCCGCCGCGCCGGCCGAGGCCGGCGGCAAGAAC
>JAWWCG010000872.1:0-1706 GCA_033720555.1 Kiloniellales bacterium
ACCGCGCCGGCTACCGCGCCGGCCGCCGCCGGGTCCGGCGGCAGCAGGGCGGCCAGGCGCAGCAGCGGGTCCGGCTCAGCCGTTGCCCCCGGAAGCTCGCCCAGCGCCGCGAGCGCCGCGGCGCCGTCCGGCCCGGGGCCGGCCTCGGGCAGGAAGGCGCGGAGCACGCCCGCCGCCGCCATCACCGCCACCACCGGGGCCGGATCGGGCGCGGCCAGCAGGCGCAGCAGCTCGGCGCGCACCCGCTCGCCGGAGAGGTGCGTGGCCTCGGGCGCCAGCTCGCCGGCGGCGGCCAGGCCCTCGGGGTCGGGCGCGCCCCGGCCGTAGTGGGCGTGGAAGCGGAAGAAGCGGAGCAGGCGCAGATAGTCCTCGCGGATCCGCGCCCGCGGCTCGCCGACGAAGCGGACCCGGCCGGCGCGCAAGTCCGCCAGGCCGCCGAAATAGTCGTAGATCCGGCCGTCGGGATCGCACGACAGCGCGTTGATGGTGAGGTCGCGGCGCGCCGCGTCGGCCTGCCAGTCGTCGGTGAAGGCGACCTTGGCGTGGCGGCCGTAGGTCTCCACGTCGACCCGCAGCGAGGTCACCTCGAACGGGCGGCCGTCGGCGACGGCGGTGACGGTGCCGTGGGCCAGGCCGGTCGGCACCGCCTTGAGCCCGGCCCGCTCGATCAGCGCGATCACCCGCTGCGGCGGGTCGGGGGTCGCGATGTCCACGTCGGTGACCGGCCGCGCGACCACGGCGTCGCGCACGCAGCCGCCGACGAAACGCGGCACTGCGCCCTCGGCGCCCAGCGCGGCGAGCACGGCGCGGGTCGCGGGCGCCGTCATCCAGTCCTGCGGCGCGATCTTTCCGGCGGGCTCCATGGGGGATCGGGCGCCTTTCCCGTCGAACGTCAGGGCTCGGCCGGGTGGCTCGGCACGATCCGGCCGTCGTCGAAGGTGGGCGGAACGAGCTTGGTGCCCGGCGCGACGCCGCTGGTCAGCCCGAAGGCGGCGAGCGCGGCGATCATCAGCACCACTCCGGCGCCGGCCATCCAGATCCACGGCGCGTCCTGCCAGCCCGCCGCCGCCCCCGCGCCGGCCCGCCGCCGGGCGAGCGTCAGATAGGCCCAGTAGAGCACGAAGGGCAGCACTAATGGCAGGGCGATGGTCAGCAGCTTCCTCAACATTCGCCGCTCAGGACCTCCACCAGATTGACCAGCATGCCGGCCGTGGCGCCCCATATGTAGCGCTCGCCATAGGCGAAGGCGAAGAAATGGCGCTCCTTGCCCTGATAGACCCGGCTGTGGATCTCGCAGTGCGCCGGGTCGAGGAAGAAGGCGAGCGGCGCCTCGAACACCTCGGCCACCTCGAGGCCGTCCGGCACGACCGGAAACGGCGCCCGCACCAGGCCGACCAGGGGCGTCACCTCGAAACCCGTACGCGTCACATAGGTGTCGAGCCGCCCCACCAGGCGTACGTGGGCGCGCGGCAGGCCGACCTCCTCCTCGGTCTCGCGCAGGGCGGTGGCGCGGGCGTCGTCGTCCTCCTCGGCCCGGCGTCCGCCCGGGAAGCTGATCTGGCCGGCGTGGTCGTTGAGGTGCTCGCTGCGCCGCGTGAACAGCAGGCTGAGGCCTTCGTCGCGGACCACCACCGGCACCTGGACGGCCGAGGCGGTGAGCGGCCGGCCGGGCGGGTAGAAGTCGGGGTTGAGGTCGTGATCGCCGC
>JAWWCG010000873.1:0-1701 GCA_033720555.1 Kiloniellales bacterium
CGCGCAGATCGACGACCGCCGCGACCTCGACCCCCGCTTCGACCAGGTCGAGCACGCAGTCGTAGCCGTGGTCGTTGCCGGTCAGCACCACTGCGCGGCGACCGGGCCGCACGCCGTAGAGGCGGATCAGGCGCTGCGCCGCCGAGGCCAGCATGACCCCCGGCAAGTCGTTGTTGCGGAACTGGGCCGGCTGCTCGATCGAGCCGCAGGCCAGCACCAGCTCGCGGGCGCGCACCTTGTGCAGCCGGTTGCCGCGAATGACCGGCAGCCAGTTGTCGGCGAACCAGCCGTTGCAGACCGCGTCGGTCATGACCTCGACGTTGGGCAGCGCCTCGATCGCGGCGATCAGCTCCCGGCGCTTGGCCTCGCCCAGATCGCCTTCCACGTCGAAGCGCGCGTAGCCGAGCGCGCCGCCGAGCACCGGGTTCTCGTCGACCAGCAGCACCTCGGCGCCGGCCCGCCCGGCGACGATCGCCGCCGCCAGGCCCGCCGGCCCGCCGCCGACCACGACGACGTCGTAGAAGCCGTAGGCCTTGTCGAAGTAGTCGTGAGGCGCCGCCAGATCGACCCGGCCCAGGCCCGACTTGGCGCGCACGATGGGCTCCCAGAAGCGCTCCCAGATCTTGCCCGGGCGGTAGAACGTCCGGTAGTAGAAGCCGACCGGCAGGAAGCGGCCGATCAGCCCGATCCAACTGTCCCGGTCCTTTTCCAGCGAGCCGACGTAGTGCTGGCCCATGACCTCGAGGCCGTCGCTGATCGCCAGCCGGTCGGCGCGCACGTTCGGCGCGCCCGGGAGCTGGACCAGGGTGTTGGCGTCCTGGCCGGCCATGGTGAGAACGCCGCGCGGCCGGTGGTACTTGAACGAGCGCGACAGGATCCATTGGTCGCAGGCGGCCAGGGCGCTGGCCACCGTGTCGCCCTGGTAGCCCTGGCAGCGGCGGCCCTCGAAGCTGAACGAGACCGAGCGGTCCCGATCGATCAGCAGCCCCGCCGGCGCCGGCAGGCGGTTGGGAGACCCATGATAGACCGTCACGCGCCGGGCTCCTCGCGGGGCGCGAAGTCGCGGCGGGCCGTGAACACCTCGCTCGCCGGGTAGGTCTTCAGGATCTCGTCGCTGACGGTGTGGCGCTCGGCGATGAACCAGTAGTTGGTGGCGCTGTGGCACCACCACTCGCGCACCACGCCGGCGGTGTTGTTGGACAGCCACACGAAATCGGCCCAGTCGTCGTCGGACAGGCCGTCCGGATCGGGCATCTCGACGACCTCGCCGAAGCAGGTGAACTCGGAGATGTTGCGCGGCCCGTTGAGCGGGCAAGGCATGATCTTCACGTTCGCTGTTCCCCCATCGTCACCTTCGTTCCCTCGGTACCTGGCGTTGTCAGTGGCTGGCGTTGTCAGTGGCTGGCGTTGTCAGTGGCTGGCCGCCGTCGCGCCCATCTCGTTGACCAGGGCGAAGCTGCGGAAGCGGTCGAGCCGGAACGGCTCGATCATCGCCGCCACCTTCTCGGCGGCGATCGTCTCGGCCATGTACTTGCCGGCGACCGGCGTCGCCTTGAAGCCCCAGGTGCCCCAGCCGGCGTCGAGCCAGTAGTTCCTGACCGGGCTCTCGCCCATGATCGGGCTGTAGTCCGGCGTCATGTCGGTGATCCCCGCCCACTGCCGCAGCAGGCGCACCTCGCCGAGAAAGGGGAACATCTCCAG
>JAWWCG010000874.1:0-1697 GCA_033720555.1 Kiloniellales bacterium
AGCCCTGCTCCAGGGCGTCGGCGATCAGCCACTCGAAGGTGCCCCAGGCCGAATGGACCTCGACCGATCGCTCCAGGCGAACGTCGTGGGCCATCTTGATGTCGGCGTAGCGCCCGCCGATGTGGGCAAAGACCACGCAATCCTCGTCCTTCAGGGCCGCGAAAAGCTCCTCCGCCGAGTTGGCGTCGGTCTCGAGATCCGAGAGGTCGTCCACCAGCGCGTGGGACGAGCGGTGGAGGGTCCGCCCTTCGTGCCGGTAGAGCACGTTGCGGTCGCCGCCGAGACCGGTGTTGCCCGACCATTCGTAGCCGGGGAAGGCGACGAAGCGGCCGTCCTCGGTGAACTCCGCCGAGAGCCGGTTGATCTCGTCCCAGAACGCCGCGGTGATCTGGAAATCGTTGCCCTGATGGGCGACCGCATCGAGGAACGCCTTGTCGCGGGCGAAGAGATGGAAGTCGCGCGCCGAGTTGGTGCCGATGGTCTCCTCCGACTGGCCGTGCAGATCGCCCCAATAGGCCAGCAGGTCCGCCGCCTCGACGATGCGCAGCGGGTTCGAGGCGGCGACCGGCGCGTCCGCCTCGTCGAGCAGCTCGACGACGAGGTCGCCGGGCTCGTCGACCGAAAGGTCCTCGCACACCACCGACCAATCGCCGGGCGCGAAGCGAATGCGCTCCGGCAGGCCGCGCAGGTTCAAGTTCGCTCGCAGCTTAAAGGTGCGGTCGCCCCGGTCGCTCGGATTGCCCCACTTGTCCTCGCCCTTGACGGCGAGCCGGAAGGGCTGACCGCAGCGGCGCAGGGTCGGCAGGATGGCCTTCCACAGCACCGGCGGTCCGGGCGCGATGCGGATCGCCGGCTGCTGCGGCAGCTCCACGTAATTGTAGGTGGCGATGGCGTCGACCAGGACGCGGAACTCGTAGGTTTCCTCGCAGAAGGTCTGCACCCGCATGCCCGGACAGCCGCCGCGCGGATCGCCGAAGCGCACGACGATGCGGTCGCCCTCGCGCAGGAAGCCGCGCACCACCCGGATGTAGAGCGTCTTGTCCCACGGCCGGATGTTGCGCTTCGAATCGTACTCGACGTGGAGGACGGCGCCGTTGCTCGCCTCGACGCTGACGTAGTTGGGCGCCGCCGGGTCGGCGAACTGCGGGCGCGCCATGTCGCCGGCAAAGCGCTGCACGACCTTGAGGGAGCCGGAGTCGTCGATGCCGAAAGTGCCCGCGGTATAGGTCAGGGTGAAGGACTGGTAGGACCCGGCCTCCACCGGCCCGGACGGCTCCACCGTGGCCGCGCCCATACGCTCGGGCAGATAGTTCGAATGGGGCATGGCGCCTTCCCACCTCGTTCCTGGCGTGCCGTCCTTCGGTTCCGAGACGGCATCGTCCGGAAGACTAGTGGAACGACCGGGAACAATCCATCCGCGGCGCATGGGCTAGAGCAGTCCCCGACCAGATTGAATCAGCGCTGTTGGTTCTGGGCTGGTGGGCCCGCTTGGCGGGGGGCGACGCGCGTTGCGGGCACATCGGGCACGCCCCGCAACGACGCGGAGCGCCAGCCCGGGCCAACCCCTCGGGGACGGGCGCTTTTGGCCGGACGTCGCGTCGCTCGTCCTCGAATATGCGTCGGCATGTCCTTCGTCCTCGCTCCTACCGTCCGGCAAAATTCGCACCGTATGCGTGGTTCAATGTGGTCGGGGACTG
>JAWWCG010000875.1:0-1696 GCA_033720555.1 Kiloniellales bacterium
GGCCGAACCCGCCGCCGCCGCGCCGCAGGCGGAGCCGGAATGGACCGGCGAGACCGTGACGCAGACCGTGCGCGAGGCGCTGCGCGACGCCATGGCCGAGGAGATGCGCCGCGACGAGACCGTCTTCCTCATGGGCGAGGAGGTGGCCGAGTACCAGGGCGCCTACAAGGTCAGCCAGGGCCTGCTCGACGAGTTCGGACCGCGCCGGGTGATCGACACGCCGATCACCGAGCACGGCTTCGCCGGCATCGGCGTCGGCGCCGCCATGCACGGCCTCAGGCCGATCGTCGAGTTCATGACCTTCAACTTCGCCATGCAGGCGATCGACCAGATCATCAACTCCGCCGCCAAGACCCACTACATGTCGGGCGGCCAGATCGAGAGCCCGATCGTTTTCCGCGGGCCCAACGGCGCGGCGGCGCGGGTCGCCGCCCAGCACTCCCAGTGCTACGGCAGCTGGTACGCCCACTGCCCCGGCCTGAAGGTGGTGGCGCCGTTCTCCGCGGCCGACGCCAAGGGGCTCTTGAAGGCCGCCATTCGCGACCCCAACCCGGTCGTCTTCCTGGAGAACGAGATCCTCTACGGCCATAAGTCCGAGGTGCCGAAGACCGAGGACTGGCTGGTGCCGATCGGCAAGGCGCGGGTCGTGCGGCCGGGCGGCCATGTCACCATCGCCGCCTTCTCGATCATGGTCGGCAAGGCCATGGAGGCGGCCGAGGCGCTGGCCGGCGAGGGGATCGAGGCCGAGGTGATCGACCTGCGCAGCCTGCGGCCGCTCGACAGCGAGACCGTGGTCGAGTCCGTCAAGAAGACCAACCGGCTGGTCACCGCCGAGGAGGGCTGGGCCGCCTGCGGCATCGGCTCGGAGCTGGCGGCGCTCATGATGGAGCTCGCCTTCGACTGGCTCGACGCGCCGGTCAGGCGGGTCACCGGGGCGGACGTGCCCATGCCCTACGCCGCCAACCTGGAACAGCTCGCCCTGCCCCAGGCCGCCGACATCGTCCAGGCGGCCAAGGACGTGTGCTACGCGGACTGAGCGGGGAGCCAGAGCCATGACCATCAACGTCCTGATGCCCGCCCTGTCGCCGACCATGACCGAGGGCACGCTCGCCAAGTGGCACGTCAAGGAGGGCGACGAGGTCACCTCCGGCGACGTGCTCGCCGAGATCGAGACCGACAAGGCGACCATGGAGGTCGAGGCGGTCGACGAGGGCACCGTCGGCAAGCTGCTGGTCGACGAGGGTGCCGAGGGCGTGCCGGTCAACCAGGTGATCGCGGTGCTGCTGGAGGAGGGCGAGGACGCCGACGCGATCGACGTCTCGGCCGCCCAGGCCGCCGCGCCGCCGCCGCCGGCGAAGCAGGAGGAAGAGGCCCCGGAAAAGCCGGACAAGCCGGACCGGCAGGCCAAGGCCGAGCCCGAGGCCAAACCCGAGGCTAAACCTGGGGCCAAACCCGAGCCGGCCCCGGCGGAGGCCGGCAAGGCGCCGCCCGGCCCGCGGGTCGACGGCGAGCGCGTCTTCGCCAGCCCCCTGGCGCGGCGCATGGCCGCTCAGGCGGGCTTGGACCTCGCCCGGATCGCCGGCAGCGGGCCGCACGGCCGGGTGGTCAAGCGCGACATCGAGAAGGCGCTGAAGGAAGGCGTGCCGCCGAAGGCCGCCGCCGCTCCCGCTCCCGGCAAGGCGCCCGCGGCGGCACC
>JAWWCG010000876.1:0-1689 GCA_033720555.1 Kiloniellales bacterium
CGGAGCGATGAAGAGGGCCTTGCGCAACATGGATTCCAGGTCGAAATCGTTCTTGCCGCCGACATAGGGAACCAGGTCCTTGATGTGGACCAGGCCGAGGACGTCGTCCAGGGTTTCGCGGTAGACGGGCACGCGCGAGTGACCGGCCTCGCTCATGGTCCGCACCAGGGCGTCGAGCCCGGTGCGCACGTCGACCGCGACGATATCGGCGCGCGGCACCATGATGTCGTAGGCGGTTTGGTGACGCTGCTTGAGGATGTTGGCCAGCATGGCCTTTTCATCCTCTCTGATGTGGCCGTTGGCCTCGGCTTCGTTTTCGCCTTCGCCGATCTCCTCGATGATCTCCTCGAGGGTGTGGCGCAGGCTCGAGTCGGAGCCCCGGAAGCCGAGCCAATGCCGCAGCCAATGCCAGAATCGCGGGGCCCCGGCGCGGCTGCCGTTCTTCTGGCCGCCGTTGTCGGGGGAGGCGTTCAAGGCCGCTCTCTGGCCGCCGGTCTCGTTCATGACGGCGCGCCCTCCCCAGGGACGCCCTCTGCGGCGGCGTAAGGGTCGTCGATCCCGAGACCCGACAGGATCGCGACCTCGAGCGCCTCCATCCGCTCCGCCTGGGCCGCCTCCTCGTGATCGAAGCCGAGCAGGTGCAAGAGCCCGTGCACGACCAGGTGGCTCATATGGGCGTCGAGCGCTTTGCCCTGATCCCGCGCCTCGCGCAGCACCGTCTCGCGGGCCAGGATCACGTCGCCCAGCAGGCACGGTCCGCCGTGGCGCCCGGGGTGCGCGCCATGGGCGAACGACAGGACGTTGGTCGCACGATCCTGGCCGCGGTAGCTCCGGTTGAGCTCGCGGACCAGGGCGTCGTCGGCCAGCACGATGCTCGCTTCGATGTCGCCGTCGAGCCCGCGGCCGGCGGCGTCATGGCGAAACACCGCCGCGGCCGCCCGCCGCGCCAGATCCTCGACCCGCGGTTCGACCTCGCGCCACAGAGGGTCGCGCGCGATCACCGCGATCTCCAAACTGGTACTTCCGGGGTCTTCGCTCATGTCAGGTCGTGGGCGGGCTCACTCCGGAAAATCGGTCGTCGTCGATTTCGCCGGGCCGCCCGCTTGCTTTTGGACCCTGGTCCTTCCCCCGCTCTCGCCGTTGGCCCTGTCGCGCGCCTCGTAGGCCCGCACGATACGGGTGACCAGCGCGTGGCGCACGACGTCGGCATCGCTGAACGCTACCACAGCGACTTCGTCCATGTCAGACAGCAAGTCGATCGCGTCGTGCAGCCCGGACGGTTGGCCCCTGGGGAGATCGACCTGAGAGGGATCGCCGGTGACCGCCATGTGACTGTTTTCGCCCAGCCGAGTTAAGAACATCTTCATTTGCACCGGCGTGGTGTTCTGCGCCTCGTCCAAGATGACGAAGGCATTGCTCAGGGTGCGCCCGCGCATGAAGGCCAGAGGCGCGACCTCGACCTCGCCGTTGGCGAGATGCTTCATCACCTGCTCGGCGGGTAGCATGTCGAACAAGGCGTCGTAAAGCGGCCGCAGATAGGGATCCACCTTCTCGCGCAGGTCGCCGGGCAGGAAGCCCAGCCGCTCGCCGGCCTCGACCGCCGGCCGCACCAGCACGATCTTGCGAATGATCTCCTGCTTGAGCGCCTCGACCGCCATGGCCACGGCCAGGTACGTCTTGCCGGTTCCC
>JAWWCG010000877.1:0-1676 GCA_033720555.1 Kiloniellales bacterium
GCCCTAAGCAATCCGTCGCGTGCGCTTCCTCGCCGACGAATGCGTCGACGCTTCTCTGGTGGAGAACCTTCGCGCCGCCGGCCACGACGTGCGGACGGTGCAGGAAACCGCTTCCGCTTGCGACGATGAGGCGGTGATTGCCCTCGCGGCCCGAGAGAACCGCATCCTTATTACGGAAGACAAGGACTTCGGCGAACTGGCGATCCGTCAGAAACTACCGGTGCCGGGCATCATTCTTCTTCGTATCGCACCGCAATTTCGCAAACGCAAATGGCCTCGACTGGCCGCGACCATCGACGTCCTGCGCGAACGTGTAGCCGGACACCATACGGTGGTCGATGTCGACAAGATTCGCACTCGCCCCCTTGATCGTTGATTCCCGGCGCCGGGACCGCGAGGCGCTACCGACCGATACGGCGATTACTCGTAACAGGGGCAAAAGGCCGGGCGTTCAGGCGGGGGAGGCGCGGGCTCGGACGAGGTCGGGGAGGAAGGGGATTGCCGGCGTGTCGGGGAGGTTGAAGCGGTTGCCGAGGTAGGCCCAGAAGGACACCCGGAGTTTCTGGCAGGTTTTCATCAGGCTGAGGAAGCCGTCGCGGCAGTCGCGGCCGGCCTCGGAGCGGGTGCCGGAGGAGATGTTGCGGCGGGTGACCTGGCAGCGGATGTCGTTTTCGGAACCGTTGGTGTTCAGCGGGATCTCGGGCCGGTCGAGGACGGCGAGCAGTTCGTCCTTGTTAGCATGCAGTCGTCTCAGCAGCCGGTCGAGGGTGACGAAGCCGGTGCGGGTGGTGAACAGGGCGTCGAAGCGGCGGACGAGCTCCGCCTTGCGCCGGGTCGACGGCTGTTGGCGGTACGCCTTGAGGTCGGCATAGAACTCCCAGACGCCGGCGCGGATGCGGGCGACGGCCTGGCGTTGTGCATCGGTGAAGGTGTCCAGCTTGTGGATCAGGCGTTCGGCGTGGACCCAGCACAGGGCGTGGTGGCCGACGTTGAACTGACCGGCGTCGTCGCTGACGATGACGGCGTCGGCGAGGAAACCGTGATCGAGGACGCTGCCCCACAGCGCGCCCTCGGTGGCGATGCGCACCGGATCCGGGTTGACCGCGAGCCCGCTCAGGCCGAGACGGTCGAGGTGGGCGGTCCAGGCGGCATCGTCGGCGAAGCGTTTGGTCTCGGCGGCCTCGAGCCGGGCGATCAGCGGCCCGGCGAGCTTGCGCTGGCGCATGTAGGCCAGCGCGGCGTCGTTGATCACGTAATCGGTGTGCCCGGCGCGCAACAGCTCGACGAAGTTCAGCCGGCTCTTGGAGCCGGTGGTGCAGAACCAGGCGAAGTGGTCGTTGCCGATCTGGGTGCAGGTGGCGTTCGCCCCCTTGTGACGGGCGCCGGTGTCGTCGACGCTGATCCACGCCGCCGTCTCCAGCCCGGCGCGCAGAACGTCGCGCGCCTCGTCGACGAACGTCTCCTGCCCGGCGATGAGCAGGCGCACCAGCTGGCGCTTCGACAGGCTCACCCCGACACCGTCGAGATGGGCGAGAAGCCCCGCAACCGTCATCCGCCCCTGGTGGTAGAGGGCGAGCACGTAACGGCGCAACTCGGGACCGACATGGCCGCGCACCCCGGCCGGCAGCGGCGCCACGATCGTTTCGCCGGCCGGCGTCCGCCAGCGCTGACGGCGA
>JAWWCG010000878.1:0-1667 GCA_033720555.1 Kiloniellales bacterium
CCGCCTCGCGGGGAGACCCGGTGGGGCATGGGCGGGCGGCGGCGGCACCGGCCGACGCCCAGCTTGCCCGCGCGGGGCGCAATCTGCTAACGCAGTGCCGTGTTGTCGGGCATTATTGGCGGACGACACTAGTTTTGCCGGGCGACACTAGTTTTGCCGGGCGATACTGTTTTGGCAGGCGACACTGTTTTGGCAGGCGACACTGGCGGAAGATGGCCGAGGCAATGAGCGAGACGAGGCCCTGCGTCTTCATTCACACCAACGAGCGCCAGATGCTCGGGGCGCTGGTCGGCGAATACGCCCTGAAACGCAACTCGCCGAACAACGCCGAATGCTTTGACGTCCGCATCCTGAAGACGGCGGACCATCCCTTCCTGCGCGCCAAGGACGGCCAGCCGTTCAAACGCGACGGGGTCGAGCGGATCTGGCGCTACGACGACCTGCAATCCTTCACCCCGCTGCGCTTCCTGCCGCCGGAGGTCATGGGCTACCGGGGCCGGGCCGTGGTCATGGACCCGGACATCTTCGCCGTCGGCGATGTCTGGGAGCTGCTCGCGCGCGACATGGGCGGCAAGGCGGTGCTCTGCCGAATGCGCTCCGGGCCGAAGAAATGGACCGGCTGCTGGGCCAGCAGCGTCATGCTGCTCGACTGCGCCAAGCTCACCCACTGGCGCTGCGAGGCGCAGTTCGAGGAGATGTTCGACTTTCGCCGGGACTACATGGACTGGATCAGCCTCAAGCTGGAGCCCCGGGACTCGATCGGCCTGCTCGAGCACGAATGGAACGATTTCGACCGCCTGCGGCCCGAGACCAAGCTGCTCCACAACACCCGCCGCCTGACCCAGCCGTGGAAGACCGGCCTGCCGATCGACTGGACGCCGGCCGACACCTTCAAGCCCTTCCCGCCGATCGGCTGGGCCATGCGCTGGCGGCGGCGCGTGTTCGGCGACCACGCCTTGCTCGGGCGCTATCTGCGCCATCCCGACCGCAACCAGGAGCGCTTTTTCTTCGGCCTGCTGCGCGAGTGCCTGGACCGGGGGATCGTCAGCGAAGCCATGCTGCGCGCGGAGATGGAGCAGAACCACGTCCGTCACGACGCCTTCGAGGTGCTGGAGCGTACCCCGTCCCTGGCCGCCTAGCGGCCTTGGACGGCCGCGCCGCCGGGCCCTCATGACGCCGCGTCCCGCCGAAAGCACCGACCTCGTCCTCGAGCGGGTCGAGAGCCGAGCCGACCTCAAGCGCTTCCTCGACGTGCCCCTCGCCGTCTACGCCGGCGATCCCGCCTGGGTCCAGCCGCTGCGCTTCGAGCGGCTGGAGCACCTCGATCCGCGCAAGAACCCCTACTTCGGGGTCGCGGAGGTCGCCTATTGGACGGCGCGGCGCGGCCAGCGGCCGGTCGGGCGCATCAGCGCCCAGGTCAACCGCGCCCATCTCGAGCGCCACCGAGACGCGACCGGACATTTCGGGTTCCTCGAGGCGATCGACGATCCGGGCGTGTTCGCGGCGCTGACGGCGGCGGCCGAGGCCTGGCTCGCCGAACGCGGCCTCCACCGGGTGGTCGGCCCGTTCAGCCTGTCGGTCAACGACGAGAGCGGCCTCTTGGTTGACGGCTTCGATACCCCGCCCTACCTCATGATGGGGCACGCGCGTCCGTATTACGCCGGGCA
>JAWWCG010000879.1:0-1659 GCA_033720555.1 Kiloniellales bacterium
GTGCCGGTGACGCTGCTCGACGTGGTGCCGGACGGCGCCGAAAACCGCGACGCCGTCGCCGAGCGCGCGGTCGAGCGCCTGGTGCGATCGAGCCCGCCGGCCCTCATGCACCCGGACCGGGCGAAGCTGATCGCTACCGGCAACGTCGAGGATCACCTGGACCTGCTCGCCGAGGCCGACTGGATCGCCGAGGCGGTGGTCGAGCGCCTCGCGGTGAAGCAGGCGCTCTATCGCCGCATCGACGCGGTGCGCAAGCCCGGGTCGCTGGTCTCCTCCAATACCTCCACGATCCCGCTCTCGCTGCTGACCCGCGACATGCCGGCCGCCATGGTGCCGGACTTCGCGATCACCCACTTCTTCAATCCGGTGCGCTACATGCGCCTCCTAGAGCTGGTGGCGGGCCCCGCGACGCGGCGCGAGGCGGTCGAGACCCTGGCCGCGTTCTGCGACCAGGCGCTGGGCAAGGGCGTGGTCCGCTGCAACGACACGCCCGGCTTCCTCGCCAACCGGGTCGGCTGCTACGCCCTCCAGGTCGCCATGACGGAGGCCGAGGCCCTGGGCCTCACGGTGGAGGAGGCCGACGCGGTCATGGGCCGGCCCATGGGGATCCCCAAGACCGGCGTCTTCGGGCTCTACGACCTGATCGGCCTCGATCTCATGCTCGACGTGTGCCGCAGCCTGCAGGCGGCGCTGCCGGCCGACGATCCGTTCCAGGCGGTGGCCGAGGGCATCGCCGTCACCCACCGGCTGGCGTCCGAGGGCCGGACCGGGCGCAAGGCCGGCGCCGGCTTCTACCGTGAAGACGCCAAGGGGGAGCGTTACGCCGTCGATCTGGCGAGCGGCGCCTACCGTCCCGCCGAGCGCCCGCGCATCGAGGCCGCCGCCGGCGAGCGCGACGGCCTCGCGGCGCTGGTCGCGTGGCCGGACAAATACGGCCGCTTCGCCCGGCGGGTGCTGGCCCGGGTGCTGTCCTACGCCGCGTCGCTGGTGCCCGAGGTCGCCGACGACCCGGACGCCATCGACGAGGCCATGCGGCTCGGCTACAACTGGGCCCAGGGCCCCTTCGAGATGATCGACGCGCTCGGCGCCGACCGGGTCCTGGCCGACCTCGCGCGCGAGGGCCTGGGCGCGCCGCCGTTCCTCGAGGCTGCGGCGGGGCGCAGCTTCTACCGCGCGGCCGAGGGCCGGCTCGAGGACCTGCGCGCCGACGGCGCCTACCACCCGGTCGTCCGGCGGCCGGGCGTGGTGCGCCTCGGCGACGTCATGCGCACGCGCGCCCCGCTGCTCGACAACGGCGCGGCGCGGCTGTGGGACGTCGGCGCCGGCGTCGCCTGCCTGGAGTTCCACACCAAGGCCAACGCCCTGGTGCCCGAATCCATGGCGCTGCTCGGCGAGTCCCTCGGCGCGGTCGCGCGCGACTTCCGCGCGCTGCTGGTGCACAACGACGCGCCGCACTTTTCCATGGGAGTCGACCTGACCTTCGTGCTGGCGGCGGCCGAGGCGCGCGACTGGGCGCGCCTGGAGACCATGCTGGCCGAGTTCCAGGCGACCTGCGCCGCCCTGCGCGCCGCGCCCTTCCCGGTGGTGGCGGCGCCGGCCGGCATGACGCTCGGCGGCGGCTTCGAGGTGGTGCTCCACTGCGACGCCGTGGTCGCCCAC
>JAWWCG010000880.1:0-1659 GCA_033720555.1 Kiloniellales bacterium
GAACGCCCCGACCGCGACGAGCGCCGTCGCCAGAGCGGCGAGCCAGAGGGCGAAGGGCGGCCACGTCGACCGCCAGCCCAGGAGGACCAGGCCGACGTAGCCGACGGAGGCGGCGATGCCGGGCGCAGCTATGAGATCGAATACAAGGACGGCGCCGGCAACGCCGAGGCTCAGGCCAAGCAGGCGAGGGTCGATGGGGAGTTTCATGATGTCAATAAGCGGCCCCGAGGACGGAAGGTTCCTTGATCGAGCGGCCCGACGGCAAGGACTTTCCTCGCCGGCGGCCTTCGCGGGCCCCCCTTCGAGCCCCCGCCTTCGAGCCCCCGGCTGGGCCAACGCCCGTGTCGCGCGCCCGTCGCGCCCCCGTCGCGCTGCCGTGTCGCGCTGCCGTGTCGCGGGGGAACCCGACGCCATCCGGATCGTTGAGAGTCGAGAGAGGCAAGATGGGAGGACAGAGCGTCCCTGTCCCGAAGCCGGGAGATGACCGCACAGAAACATCTCGATTTCCGCAAGGCGCTGACGAACCCCCGGGCCGAGTTCGGCAATCCGGAGCGCCTGTTGGCGGATCCGCGGCTCGATCGCGAGGGAAAGCGCGCGATTCTGCGAAGTTGGCAGCAGGACGAGCGGGAGCTGGAAGTCGCCGAAGAGGAGGGGATGGGCGACGGCGAGCGCAGCATGCTCCACCGGGTCGCCGCCGCCCTGGACTCGATCTCCGGGCGCGCGGACCAAGGGCCAGAGACGGCGACAAAGCACGGCGGGCGCGATTTCGCCGCTGCAACTTCCTCCGCAACTTCCCCCGGCGCGACGCCTGAGGCGCGGCGGGTCGCGGATCTCATGCGGCCGATCGACGAGGTCGTGCACCTCGATCAGGACTTGCACGAGGCCCATGTCCGCATGCGGCGTTTCCAGACGTCGTTTCTTCCGGTCGTCGACGGCGACGAGATCGTCGGGCTCCTCACCGCGGGCGATGTCCCGCGCAATGTCCGTGGCGATCCTCGTCCGGAGGCTTCGCAAGACCGCTCGGCCAAGGTTCGCGACCACCTGACAAAAGATATCGCCTTCTGTTACCGGGACGACGACCTGGAGACGGCGCAAGCCGTGATTCGAGAGAGCGGGCATCGCCGCCTGCTGGTCACCGACCGCGAGCACCAGCTCGTCGGCCTGATCACCGAGGAGAGATTGGCGGCCGCGTCGGGGAGGCGCAGACCCAGCGGCCCGAGGGCCGCCGCCAGGCCCGAGGTCGAGGCGCGCCTCGCCAAGCGTTCGGGCCGGGCCACCGGGAGCCGGCCCGGCCGCATCGTGGTCTACGCCGTCAAGCCGAAACTCAAGACGTAAGACGCCGCCCGGCGCGGCAATATCGGCGCCGTTCAGGTTGTATCGAGACCCGCCGAGCAATAAATAGCCCTAGTAATCCGGCTTTCGCGAGGCGTCTCGGCCGAGCGAAGCGAGACCGCGACGGCCAAAGGCGGCGCAGACGGGCGCGTGCCTCGCTTCGGGGTATCGCGTATCCTTGGTCGTGGCGGCTGGGCGGCGCTCGCGCCAAGCCGCGAGATACGGTCGGCGAATTTTCGAGGTCCTGCCATGTTCACCAAACGCATTCCGCTTTTCAGGCTGTTCGGGTTCGAGGTCGCCGTCGACCTGACGTGGCTGGTCCTTGCC
>JAWWCG010000881.1:0-1659 GCA_033720555.1 Kiloniellales bacterium
AACGCGGCGATCAGGGCTGCAAGAATTTCAACCGGCATGTCCGCGACGGGGGCCTCGTGTTGCGCGGGTCGCCGCTGGCACCAGGGCTCACGCGGAGGCGAAAGTCTAAGCAAGGCGACCGAGTCGAAACAAGCGCCGGCTGCCGGCGGGCCCAGGGGCAGCCCAGCGCCATCCGGCGGGCCCAAGGCGGCGCGGCGCGCCCGGACCGGCGGCCCCGGGCGGCCCCGGGGGCGAAACGCGCCGAAGCGCACCGTCAGCGAATACTTAAGGTTAATGGATATTGTCTTATATAGTTAACGATTTATTTAATTTTTATTGACAAAGCGTAAAGGCTCTATTATTATTACCGTATTATTAATGCCTTTTATTGAAGTCAAAATTGTATTTTTAAAAGGACCGCAAGGCTCATGAAAGCCGCACTTTTTACCCTCTCGGCGTGCATGTCGTTTTGGGCGCTCTACGTCCTGACCGTTTCCCGCGTCATTCCGGGCTGACGGCGTCGCCGACTCTCATTTTGAATCCCCTGGCCCGGCAGCGTCCCATGTCGCGTATCCGACCGATCGTCCGCACGGCCCGGATTCCGGCCCTCGCCTTGGCCCTGAGTGTGGCCCTGGGTCTGGCCGGGGGTCTGGCCGGCGCCGAGGCGGCCGCCTTGGAGAACTGTCTCGAAGCTGAGGCCGCCCACCAGGCCGGCGAGCCCGGCCGCGAGATCGCGCTCTACACCCGCTGCATCGACGAGGACCGCCCCGGCGACGCCAACCTCGCCATCGCCCACAACAATCGCGGCGTCGCCCGCCTCGCGGTAGGCGATGCGACGCGCGCGATCGAAGACTACGACCGGGCGCTGTCGCTCGATCCCGCCTATGCGGCCGCCCATGCCAACCGGGGCATGGCCCATCTCGCCCAGGGCGCCTTCGCGCGCGCCTTGCGGGACTACGATCGGGCCATCGCGCTCGATCCCGCCTACGCCCCGGCCTACGCCTATCGGTGCTGGCTGTTCGGCTTCATGGGCGAGGGCGCGGCGGCGCTGGCGGATTGCCAGACGAGCCTCGGCCTGGCGCCGGACGACCCCGGCGTCCTGGACAGCCGCGCCTTCGCCCATTGGATCCTCGAGGACCGGCAGAGCGCCCGCCGCGACCTCGACCGCGCCCGCCGGCTCGACCCGGCGCGGCCGGCCTGGCAGCGGCGTTTCGTCGAGTTCGAGAAGATTTATTCCGTGGGCTACCCCACGTCGGCCGCCGCGATCCGCTCGGCCGGCCGCGGCGAGACCGGGCTCGAGGCGGCGGCGCCGTCGGCGGCTCAGTAGCGGTAGGCGTCGCCCTTGAAGGGGCCGTCCTTCGAGACGCCGATGTAGGCCGCCTGCTTCTCCGTCATCTTGGTCAGCTTGGCGCCCACTTTCTCCAGGTGCAGGGCGGCGACCTTCTCGTCCAGCCGCTTGGGCAGCACGTAGACCTTCTTGTCGTAGGCGTCGGGCTTGGACCACAGCTCGATCTGGGCCAGCACCTGATTGGTGAAGGACGCGCTCATCACGAAGCTCGGGTGCCCGGTGGCGCAGCCCAGGTTGACCAGCCGGCCCTCGGCCAGCAGCACGATCCGCTTGCCGTCCGGGAACTCGATCTCGTCGACCTGGGGCTTCACGTTCGACCACTTGAAGTTCCT
>JAWWCG010000882.1:0-1648 GCA_033720555.1 Kiloniellales bacterium
CCGGACGTCGCGTCGCTCGTCGCGAAAATCCCCTGGGAATATGCGTCGGCATGTCCATCGTCCTCGCTCCTAACGTCCGGTCAAAATCGCACCGTCAGCGTGGTTCAATCTGGTCGGGGACTGCTCTAGGCGCCGCGCCCCGTCGCTCGCAGGAAGAAGGCCTCGAGGGCGCGGATCGGCGTCTCGTCGTCGTAGATCCGGGACCGGCGCTCGCGCATCCGCGCCGCGACCGCCGCCCGCCAGTCGTCGTCCCGGCCCAGACGGACCGCGATCTCGACGTAACCGTCCTCGGAGGCCGCCACGGTCTCCGTGCAGCCCATCATGGCCAGCATGGCGAAGCTGTGCCGCTTGCGCATGAGGTCGCCCGGGAGGGTCACAACGGGCAGGCCCATGGCGATCGCCTCGAAGGTGGTGTTGCAGCCGGACCAGCCGATGCCGTCCAGGTAGACGTCGGCCGCCGCGTTGAGCGCCAGGAAGTCCTCCGGCGCGACGCGGTCGTGGACGACGAGGCGCTCGCCGTCGACGCCGCGCTGCCGCAGGGCGGCGCAGAGCCGGTCGCGAAACCGCTCGGTGATGGCGGCGGCGGGGCGCGCCAGACACCACAGCTCGCTGTCGGGCACGGCCTCAAGGATGCGCGCGAAGAGATCGTCGTGCCCCGGCAGCAGCTTGCCCAGGTTCTGGGTGCAGAGATAGACGATCCGTCGTCGGCCATGGTGGCGGTCGCGGAAGTCCGCCGTGCCGCGCTGGCGCTGGATGCGCGCGAAGCTGTAGCAGAACGACAGGTTGGGCAGCCGTTCGAGCCGCTCGGTGTAATGCTTGTCGCCATCCTCCGGCTCCATGAGGGCGCTGGTGAGCGCCCAGTCGACGCTCGGCAGCCCCGAGGTGATCGGATGGCCGAGGCCCTGGCATTGCACGGGTGCCAGGCGCAGCGCCGCCGGCAACAGCATCGAGGGCTCCATGCCCAGGTCGGGATAGACCAGCACGTCCAGGTCCAGCTCCCGCAGAGACCTGAGCAGGGCGATCCCGCCGGCCGGGTGATGCACGAAGTGCTCGCACGCCCGGGCGATCTCCTCGCTCATGGAATCCCGCTCGGGCCCGGTATGGACGGCGAAGACCTCGAAGCGGTCGGGGTCGAGCCGGGTCGCCCAGGCGCCGTGGGTCTTGGCCATGGAATGATGCCGGAAAAAGGCGGTCGCGAAGCCGATGCGCGGCCGGCCGGCGCGCCGCCGAAGAGCCAGCGGCCGGGCGTAATCGGGATAGCGCGCCGCCGCCACCCGGTGCAGCAGCTCGCCGTAGATCGCCTGCTCCGCCCGGTCGTCGCGGCCCTGTTGCGGCAGCGCGAAGTTCTGCACCGTGAAGAGCGCGTCGGCCGTCGCCTCGATCCGCTCCGGAGAGTCCAGGCGCAGGCCGTCGCGAAGGGCCTCGAGACAGCGCCGGTACTGGGCCCGCCAGCGCGCGATCTCGTCCTCCGAGCGGTAGACCTGGGGCAGGGTGAAGGCGCGGCCGTATTGGGCGCGCAGGTCGGCGGGGTCGTCGCGCAGCAGCTCGTCGTAGACGCCGACGGCTTCGCGCTCGCGCCCGGCGAGCGCCAGCGCCTTGGCCAGGGTGACGCGGGGCCGGGCCGCCTCGCCGCCCGCCGCCCCAGCCG
>JAWWCG010000883.1:0-1641 GCA_033720555.1 Kiloniellales bacterium
CCTGGCCTGCGACGCCACCGACACCGCCGCGCTCGAGCGCCTGCGCCGACGCAAGCGCCGCTACGGCAAGGCCTTCGCCCTCATGGCGCGCGACCTCGGCGTGATCGCCCGCTATTGCATGCTCGGACCGAGTGAGACGGCGCTCTTGGAAAGCCCGGCGGCGCCGATCGTCCTCCTGCCCGCGCGCGGCGAACCCCGCCTGCCGGACGCGGTGGCGCCGGGGCTCTCGTCGCTCGGCTTCATGCTGCCCTACACGCCGCTCCATCACCTGATGTTCCGGCGCCTCGACCGCCCGGTGGTCATGACCAGCGGCAATCTGAGCGACGAGCCCCAGTGCGTCGACGACGAGGACGCCAAGGCGCGGCTGGGCGCCATCGCCGACTTCATCCTCTGCCACGACCGGCGGATCGCCAATCGGGTGGACGATTCCGTAGTCCGGGTCGTGGCCGGCCGGGCGCGGGTCGTCCGGCGGGCGCGCGGCTATGCCCCCTCGCCGCTGCGTCTGCCCGCCGGCTTCGAGGCCGCGCCCGGCCTGCTCGCCATGGGCGGCGAGCTGAAGAGCGCCTTCTGCCTCTTGAAGGACGGCGAGGCGGTCCTCTCCCAGCACCAGGGCGATCTGGAGAACGAGCCGACCCTCACGGACTATCTGAAGAACCTGGGCCTCTACGCGCAGCTCTACGCCCACCAACCCGAGGCGGTGGCCGTCGACCTCCATCCCGACTACCTCTCGACCAAGCACGGCCGCGAGCTGGCCGGCGCGGGCCGACTTCGCCTGGTGCCGGTGCAGCACCATCACGCCCACGTGGCGAGCTGCATGGCGGAGAACGGCCGCGCCCTCGACGCCGGCCCGGTGCTGGGCGTCGCCCTCGACGGCCTCGGCCTCGGCGACGACGGCACGATCTGGGGCGGCGAGTTCCTGCTCGCCGACTACCGGGGCTATCGGCGGCTCGCCACCTTCAAGCCGGTCGCCATGCCGGGCGGCGCGCAGGCGATTCGCGAGCCCTGGCGCAACGCCTACGCCCACATCGTGGCGGAGATGGGCTGGCCGGCCTTCGCGATGAACTTCGACGGCCTGGAGCTTTACCGCCAGCTCGACGCCAAGCCGATCGAGACCCTGGCGCGGATGCTGGCCAAGGGGATCAACGCGCCGCTCGCCAGCTCCTGCGGCCGGCTGTTCGACGCCGTGGCGGCGGCCATGGGCGTCTGCGCCGACGAGGCGCGCTACGAGGGCGAGGCGGCCATGCGGCTCGAGGCCCTGGCCGAGGAGGCCGGCCTGACGGCGGTCGAGGAGGATCTCGCCTATCCCTTCGGCATGCCCAACCTCAAGGGCTCCGGCCTGCCCTACATCGAGCCCCTGATGATGTGGCAGGCCCTGCTCGGCGACCTGCACCTCGACACCCCCAAGCCGGTGATGGCGGCGCGCTTCCACAAGGGCCTGGCGCGCGCCGTCGCGGCCATGGTAGCCAAGGTGTCTGTGGTGGAGGGGGCTGACGGGGCGGACGGCGCAAGCGGCGCGCGCGTGACCGACACCGTCGCGCTGACCGGCGGCTGCTTCCAGAACAAGCTGCTGTTCGAGGAGGTGGCGCGCCGCCTCGAGGCCGCGGGGTTCCGGGTGCTCGGCCACGCCGCGGTGCCGGCCAA
>JAWWCG010000884.1:0-1635 GCA_033720555.1 Kiloniellales bacterium
GGCAGGCGGCCGCCCCAGGCGCCTTCGGCGTAGTGGATGTCGCTGTGGCAGATGGCGCAGGCGGCGAGCTTGACCTTGACCTCGCCGGCCTGGGGCGGGTCGAGGCTGACCTCCTCGATCACCAGCGGCTTTCCGAACTCGTAGCAGACGGCGGCTTTCATGTCCCTTCGCTCCCCTCCGCACGGCGTCGTCGCAGCCTCGGCGCGGCCTCGGCGCGGGCTGAGCTTAGGCCGAGCGATAGCCGGGCGTCATGGAAATTCGCTAGCAAACGAGTGCGGGAGAGCGGCGCGGCGGCGCGCCTAGCGGCGCGCGGCCACCGAATCGGCGATCACGCAGAGCATCTCGAACATGAGGTTGGCGACCGTGATGCAGGTGATGCCGGTCGGGTCGTGGAGCGGCGAGACCTCGCAGATGTCGGCGCCGACCAGCTCGCGGCCCTGCAGCGAGCGCAGGATGACCTGCACGTCGCGCGGCGTGAGCCCGCCGATCTCCGGCACCCCGGTGCCCGGCAGGAAGGCGGGATCGAGGCCGTCGATGTCGAGCGAGATATAGACCGGGCCGGCGCCCAGGGTCTCGTCGATCTTTCGGATCGCCGCCGCCCGGCCCATGTCCTCGTAGTCGTCCATGGTGATCAGCGTGTAGCCGACGTCGTGGCCGTACTGAACGTCGTGGGCGTCGAAGCGGCTGCCGCGCAGGCCGAGCTGGACCACGCGCGCCGGGTCCACCAGCCCCTCCTCGTGGCCGCGGCGCAGGAAGGTCGCGTGGTTGATCTTGGAGCCGCACAGCTCGTCGAGGGTGTCGGCGTGGGCGTCGAAGTGCAGCACGCCGACCGGCCGCTCCCGGGCCAGCGCCCGCAGGATCGGCAGCGGGATGGTGTGGTCGCCGCCGATCGCGATCGGCACGATGCCGGCCCCGGCCAGCTCGGCGAAGAAGCCCTCGATGGTCTCGATCGAGCGGTCCTTGTTCATCGGGTTGACCGGCGCGTCGCCCAGGTCGGCGACGTTGCAGATGTCGAACGGCGCGATGCCGCTGGTCGGGTGCACCCGGCGGATGATGCGCGAGGCGGCGCGCACGCCGGCCGGCCCGTCGCGGGCGCCGGTGCGGTAGTTGAGGCCCAGGTCGAAGGGCACGCCGACCAGGCCCACGTCGACCAGGGGGTCGATGGCGTGGCGGCGGGTGCGCATGAAGGTGGCGATGTCGGCGAAGCGCGGCACCTCCGCCGGGTTCAAAGGCTGGAAATCCTCGTTGCGATGGCTGTCGCGGCTCACGGTTCGGCTCTCTCCTTTGGCGTCGTGGGTCCGACCGATGGGCCCGGACCGGCCGCGAGCCTATCACGTTTGCGCCTCAGGTTCGCGCCCCGGTCAGGCACCCGCTCAAGCCGACCGCAGCGCCGCGTCGAGGAACTCGATCAGCGGCCGGGCGAACGCCTCCGGGTCCTCCATCAGGCCCAGGTGCCTCAGCCCCGGCACGATCTCCACGCGCGCGCCGGGCACGCGCGCCGCCAGCCGCCGCGCCATGTCCGGGGAGTTGCCGCGGTCTTCGCCGCCGGTCATCACCAGCGTCGGCGCGCGGATCGCCCCGACCGCCGCGGCCAGCTCCCGGTCGCCCTCGGCCAGCACCCGGTAGGCCTGCGGA
>JAWWCG010000885.1:0-1629 GCA_033720555.1 Kiloniellales bacterium
CTCGCGACCTGGTCCGGGGCCAGCTGGGCCGAGGCCGCCGGCCCGTCCAGGTCCTCCGCCTCGCCCGCGACCTCACGGCAGCGCTCGAGGACCCGATCGAACGCGGGGTCGATCAGGTCGAGGTCCAAGAGGCGCCGCACCTGGTCCATGCGATCGCGGAGCTGAAATCCGGGGACGCGCGCCGGGCGCGCGTGTCCCGGGCGAGATCGGGGGGCCGGGCGCAGCACCTCCTGCGCGTCGCGCACGACCTTGCCGCGAACCATCTCGACCAGCTCCCAGACCGCCGCTTGGGCCTCCTGCAGGCGCCCTTGCTTCAGCAGGGTGCTCGCGAGGTTGTTCTGGGCGTCCGGGAACTGGCGCCGCAGGCTCAAGGCCCGGCGGTAGGCGGCCTCCGCCTCGGCCACCCGGGCCTGCCGCTCGAAGGCGACTCCCTTTCCCAGGTGGGCCTCCGGCAGCTCGGGATTGAGAGCGGCGGCGCGCTCGAACGCCCGCAGCGCGTCCGCGGCCCGATCCAGGCGCAGCAGGATCCGGCCGAGGCGGACCGAGGCCATGGCCACGCCCGGGCACAAGGCGATGGCCCTTTGACAGGCCTTCAAGGCCTCGTCGAACCGCTCCGCCTCGAGGCAGGCGTCGGACAGCCGGAGCCAGGTCTCGCCCGCCTCCGGCTGCAAAGCCAGGGCGGCCCGATAGCAGTCCGAAGCCGCGTCGGGCCGCCGGCTTGCGCGGAGCACGTTGCCGAGCGACACGTGGGCGCTCGCCAGGTCGGGGGTGCAGCCGAGGGCCCGGCGATAGGCGTCGGCGGCGGCGTCCAGCCGGCCCTCGGCCTCCATGAGGCGGCCCAGATTGAGGTGCGCGTCGACAAACCCGGGGTCGAGGCCGAGCGCGTCGCGGAGACGCGCTTCCGCCTCCGCGATCCGGCCGCTCTGATAAAGGGCGATCCCCAGGCTGTTGAGCGCCTGAGGGTAGTTCGGGTTCAGGTCGAGCGCGCGCCGGCAAGAGGCGATCGCGTCCTCGTGGCGGCCGAGGGCGCGGTAGACCTCGCCGAGGTCGCCGTGGAAGGACGCGACCCCGGGGCCGGTCGCGGCCGCCTTCTCGAGCCAGGCCAGCGCGCCGGCCCGGTCGTTTTCGTGATGGGCGATGAGGCCGAGCAGATGCATCGCCTCCGCGTTGCGGGGCTGGCGGGTTAGGACGTGCTCGAGCTGGGACCGGGCCTCGCTCGTCCGGCCGCGGCGGAAGTCGGCGACGGCGCGCGCCAGGATCTGCGTTTCGGCGGCCCCGGTCATGCGCCCTCACCCTCCGCCGGCGGTGCTAGCTGGCCTGGTGCCCTTGGCCATGTGCGATTTTCGTCCGGTTTCGAAGCGGCGTCTTGGGCGGCGCGCCCCGGGCTGGCGACACCCATGCCGGCGCCTCGCTCGGCGGGCAAGTTGGGGACCTCGATCTTCTCGCGCCGCGGCCGGCGCCGAGGCTGGCGTGCGGGCGGGGGCTGGGTGGTGGAGCCGAGGGGAGTCGAACCCCTGACCTTCGCATTGCGAACGCGACGCTCTCCCAACTGAGCTACGGCCCCATGGCCTCCGCCGGCACGGGCCTGGGCCCGCGGCTGGATGGCGCCCGTAAGCTGGGTTTCCGGGC
>JAWWCG010000886.1:0-1628 GCA_033720555.1 Kiloniellales bacterium
CACCTCGTCGGCCTTGAGCTGCCAGAGCGGCGGCCGGGTCGGGTCCTCCCGGCACAGCTCGCAGGGGCTGAAGACGGCCTTGCGGAACACGGTTATGCGCCCGTCGCGACGGGTGCCGCTGGCCGCGGCGATGCGCGTCCGGTCGGCCATCAGGACCCCGATGTCGCGGATGAAGCCGTCGCGCAGGTCGTCGGTCAGCTCGACGTACTCGGCGAAATAGGCGCTGCCGTCCAGCTCGATCAGGCGGACGTTGCCGGTCGCCGTGACCACGCCGGTGCGCCGGTTGTAGCTGACGGTGTCGGCGAGAAGGGTGCGCCCGGCCTGGTTGATCTCGACGTTGCCCCGGGCGGTGACCAGGCCGAGGTCCTCGTCGTAGGTCACCTCGTCGGCGCTGAAGAGAATCGGCTCCTCGCGCAGTTCCTGAGGGATCTCCACCCCGCCCTCCTGGGCCTCGAGGCCGGAGGCGCCCAGCAGCAAGACGAGGCAGGGAGCGACGACGAGGACGACGAGGGCCAGGATCCGGCGGCGATCGCCGGCTTCCCGGCCGCCCGGCCGGCTCACGCCGCGCATCCCGCCCCCTGGAGGCCGGCGGCGGCGCAGCCGTGGCGGCGGACCGGGTCGGCCGGCGGGCCCGGGCGGGCCGAGGCGCGGCGACGCGGGCAAACATCGGGAGAGGGCGGCGGCATGTCTCTCGCTCGTGGTGTCCGGAATCAGTGATAGCCGCATTTTGGGAGATTGGTCTAGTCCTTTTGTTTTCTGGACTTAGCAGCTAGTCTTTGCTTAGGCTCTGAGCTATCCGGGGGAAACGCCCGCGAATCCCGCGCGCGGCGCCGCAGGCCTTCCCGGGCGATCGCGGGCGTTCATGGTGGGCGACTCGGCCAAGCGGGGGCGCCCGAGACTCCCGGTGCGTTGGACCGGCGTGTCGGGCGGGCGAAGCGCCGCGCGGATCGGGCGTTCAGTGGGTTGTCATTCTCCAGGCGGGGCGCGAAGATCGCGCCGCGCTTCGAGCGCGTTTGCGCTCATCCCCCGTGACCGTCAGCGCCGATGCACCCTGCTGTACCGCCGCTCGACCGCTGCTGAACCGCCGCGCGACCAACCATGAGCCTCGTTCCAAGACGATTGAGCCGCGCCCTGCGCCTGCTGCCGCAAATCCGCCGGCCGAGGGACGAGCGGCTCCAGGCCGAGCGGCGGCTGCGCGGCGAGACCGAGTTCGCCAAGCTGCGGCGCGCGGACTGCGTCGTCGTGTCCTACGGCAAGAGCGGGCGCACCTGGATGCGCGTCATGCTGTCGCGATTCTACCAGGTCCGCCATGGGCTTGGGGAACGCCACGTGATGGCGTTCGACAACCTGCACCGCAGAATCCCCTCGGTTCCGATCATTTTCTTCACCCACGACAACTATCTGAAGGACTTCACCGGCAACCGCGACGACAAGTCCGACTACTACGACAAGAAGCTGATCCTCCTGGCGCGTCATCCCGCCGACATCGCCGTCTCGCAGTTCTACCAGTGGAAATATCGCATGCGGGCGGAGAAGATGGCGCTCAACCGCTATCCCGAGCCCGGCGAGGCGATCGAGATCTTCGATTTCGTCATGCGCCCGGAATCGGGCCTCGAGAAGATCATCGA
>JAWWCG010000887.1:0-1625 GCA_033720555.1 Kiloniellales bacterium
GATGGCCGGCGCGCGCATCGTCGACGTCGGCCCTCACGGATTGCACGGCCGCGCGCTGCACCTGCCGGCGCGCGCTATAACGGGACCCGGCTGGACCGGCGAGGAGCAGTGCTGGCGGCACGCGCCGGAGCAGTACGACGCGATTCATTTCCACGAGGATGACCTCTACGACGCCGGCTGGCAGGCGGACTTCGCGCTGACGATCCCCGACTCGCTGCGCAGCGGCGTCTACGCCGCCCGCCTGACGACCGAAGGCGGCGACGACCGCGTGCCGTTCTTCGTGCGGCCGCCGCGCGGCACCACCACCGCGGACCTCGCGCTCCTGATTCCCACCGCCAGCTACATGGCCTACGCCAACGAGCACGGCGGCTTCGACATGGTCGTGGAACAGCTCAGCGGCGTCGTCCCGGCGCTCAAGCCCGAGGACCTCTACATCAACGAGCACCGCGAGCTGGGGCTGTCGTTCTACGACACCCACGCCGACGGCAGCGGCGTCTGCTATTCCTCGCGCCTGCGCCCGATCCTCAACATGCGGCCGGGCTATACCATCGCCTGGGTCTGCCCCGGCGGCTCGGCCCCCTGGCAGTTCAACGCCGACCTGCACATCGTCGACTGGCTGGAGGCCAAGGGCCACCGCTACGACGTCATAACCGACGAGGACCTGCACGCCGAAGGCCTGGGCCTGCTCGAGCCCTATCGCGCGGTCATGACCGGAACCCACCCGGAATACTATTCGACCGCCATGTGGGACGGCCTGCACGGCTACCTCGCGGCCGGCGGCCGGCTGATCTACATGGGCGGCAACGGATTCTACTGGCGCATCGCCTACAACGGCGCGCTGCCGGGCGTGATCGAGCTGCGCCGCGCGGAGGACGGCATTCGCGACTGGGAGGCCGAGCCGGGCGAGTACTATCACAGCTTCACCGGCGAGTACGGCGGGCTGTGGCGACGCCTGGGGCGGCCGCCGCAGATCCTGGTGGGGGTCGGCATGTCCGGCCAGGGCTTCGACGTCTGCGGCCACTTCCGACGCCGTCCGGGCGCGCTCGATCCGCGCCTCGCCTTCGTCTTCGCGGGCGTCGAGGACGACGTGATCGGCGACTTCGGCGTCGTCGGCGGCGGCGCGGCCGGGCTCGAGCTGGACCGTTTCGACACCCGCCTCGGCTCGCCGCCGAACGCCGTGATCCTCGCCTCCTCCGAGAACCTGACCAATCTCTACTACCCCGGCCCGGAGGAGGTGAACAGCGTGGTGCCCGACCTCGGCGCCGACGACGGCGATTACGTGCGCGGCGACATGGTCTTCATGGACACGCCGAACGACGGCGCCGTGTTTGCCATGAGCTCGATCTCCTGGGCCGGCAGCCTCAGCCACAACGGCTACCACAACAACGTCTCGCGGGTCACCGACAACGTCGTGCGGCGCTTCCTGGACCCGGCCCCCTTCGCCTGACGATCCGGCGCCCCGGCCCGCCCGCGGGCTGGGCCCCGCGCATACCCGGCAAAGTTGCGGAGACGGCGGCGGGCCGTTCAGTTCCCGGATTGTCGGCGCGGCGACAAGCTGCTAACCTCCTTTGCACATTGACAACGAACTTACGTCATGGATCACGACTCCACCGTCCTGATCGCCA
>JAWWCG010000888.1:0-1625 GCA_033720555.1 Kiloniellales bacterium
GCCTGCTGATCTTCATCGGCGAGGCGGTGCGCGACGCGCTCGATCCGCGCAAGCTGATCGCCAGCGCGCCGCCCCCCGAGCCGGGCGCGCAAGGCGACCGTGAGGGCGAGCGCGCGCCCGCCGGCGCCGGCGCCGGCGGAGGCCCCGGGTCATGAGCGAGGCGACGAGCGACGCGCTGCTCCGGGTCCGCCACCTCGGCGTCAGCTTCCACGTCGAGGACCGCGACGTGCCGGCGGTGCGCGGCGTCGGTTTCGACATCGACCGGGGCGAGACCCTGGCCCTGGTGGGCGAGAGCGGCTCGGGCAAGTCGGTGACCGCCCTCTCGGTCCTGCAGCTCCTGCCCTACCCGGTCGCCCGGCACGCCCCCGGCAGCTCGATCCGCTTCCGCGGCGAGGAGATGGTCGGCGCCCGGGAGCCCAAGCTCCGCGAGGTCCGCGGCAACGAGATCGCCATGATCTTCCAGGAGCCGATGACCTCGCTCAATCCGCTGCACCGGGTCGAGAAGCAGATCAACGAGACGCTCATCCTGCACAAGGGCATGACCCGCGAGGCGGCGCGCAAGCGCACGCTGGAGCTGCTCGCCATGGTCGGCATCCCGGACCCGGCGCGCCGGCTTTCCGCCTTCCCCCACGAGCTCTCCGGCGGCCAGCGCCAGCGGGTGATGATCGCCATGGCGCTCGCCAACGAGCCCGACCTGCTGATCGCCGACGAGCCGACCACCGCCCTCGACGTCACCATCCAGGCGCAGATCCTCAAGCTGCTGAAGGACCTGCAGCGCGAGCTGGGCATGGCGCTCCTGCTGATCACCCACGACCTCAGCATCGTGCGCAAGATGGCCGACCGGGTCTGCGTCATGACCCAGGGCGAGATCGTCGAGCACGGGCCGGTCGAACGGATTTTCGAGGACCCGCAGCACCCCTACACCCGGCGCCTCCTGGCGGCGGAGCCCTCGGGCCGCCCCATCGCCGGCGCCCCCGACGCGCCGCTGGTCATGGAGGGCGACGGCGTCAAGGTCTACTTCCCGATCAAGGCGGGGGTCCTGAAGCGCACGGTCGACCACGTGCGCGCGGTCGACGGCATCACGGTGAAGGTGCGCGAGGGCCACACCCTCGGCGTGGTCGGCGAGAGCGGCTCGGGCAAGACCACGCTCGGCCTGGCGCTGCTGCGCCTGATCTCGAGCCGCGGCGAGATCCGCTTCGACGGCCGCGACATCCAGGGCTGGAAGTCGCGCGCCATGCGCCCGCTCAGGCGCGAGATGCAGGTGGTGTTCCAGGATCCCTTCGGCTCGTTGAGCCCGCGGCTCTCGGTCGGCCAGATCGTCGAGGAGGGGCTCAAGGTCCACGACCTGGGCGCCGACGCCAAGGCGCGCGAGGCCCTGATCGTCGCGGCGCTCGGCGAGGTCGGCCTCGACCCGGACAGCCGCCACCGCTATCCCCACGAGTTCTCCGGCGGCCAGCGCCAGCGCATCGCGATCGCCCGGGCCATGGTCCTGAAGCCGAAGTTCGTGGTGCTCGACGAGCCGACCTCGGCGCTCGACATGTCGGTGCAGGCGCAGATCGTCGACCTGCTGCGCGAGCTGCAGGAGAAGCACCGCCTCGCCTACCTCTTCATCAGCCACGATCTCA
>JAWWCG010000889.1:0-1623 GCA_033720555.1 Kiloniellales bacterium
GCCCGCACCTGCGCAGGGGGCAGACCGTCGGCCACGTGCACCGGAACCTTGGCGAGGCCAAGCCGCTTTGCTGCCTCAAAACGGCAATGGCCAGCGATGATGACCATTTCCGAATCGACGACGATCGGCTGACGCCATCCGAACTCCCGGATCGAGGCCGCGACTTTATCGACGGCAGCCGCAGTTTTCCTGGGGTTTCGGGCGTACGGAACCACCTGGTCGATCGGTATAAGACTGACCTTCATCGCTCACTCAAACGGAAACGGAAATGCGTTTTTCGGCGCCGTCGCTAGGAAAATGCCGCGCGACGCCCCCCCACATACCGAGGTCCCCGAGAAGGACCCGTGTTATCAATGACTTAGACGAGATCGGAGTAACAGGGGCAAAAGCCCGGGCGTTCAGGCGGGGGAGGCGCGGGCTCGGACGAGGTCGGGGAGGAGGGGGATTGCCGGCGTGTCGGGGAGGTTGAGGCGGTCGCCGAGGTAGGCCGAGAACGACAGCCCGAGTTTCTGGCAGGTTTTCATCAGGCTGAGGAAGCCGTCGCGGCATTCCCGGCCGCTGTCGGAGCGGGTGCCGGCGGAGATTTTGCGGCGGGTGACCTGGCAGCGGATGTCGTTTTCGGAGCCGTTGGTGTGCAGCGGGATCTCGGGATGGTCGAGGACGGCGAGCAGTTCGGCTTTGTTAGCATGCAGTCGTCTCAGCAGCCGGTCGAGGGTGACGAAGCCGGTGCGGGTGGTGAACAGGGCGTCGAAGCGGCGGACGAGCTCCGTCTTGCGTCGGGTCGACGGCTGTTCGCGGTACGCCTTGAGGTCGGCATAGAACTCCCAGACGCCGGCGCGGATGCGGGCGACGGCCTGGCGTTGTGCATCGGTGAAGGTGTCCAGCTTGTGGATCAGGCGTTCGGCATGGACCCAGCACAGGGCGTGGTGGCCGACGTTGAACTGACCGGCGTCGTCGCTGAGGATGACGGCGTCGGCGAGGAAACCGTGATCGAGGACGCTGCCCCACAGCGCCCCCTCGGTGGCGATGCGCACCGGATCCGGGTTGACCGCGAGCCCGCTGAGGCCGAGCCGGTCGAGGTGGGCGGTCCAGGCGGCATCGTCGGCGAAGCATTTGGTCGCGCAGGCCTCGAGCCGGGCGATCAGCGGCCCGGCGAGCTTGCGCTGGCGCATGTAGGCGAGGGCGGCGTCGTTGATCACGTAATCGGTGTGCCCGGCGCGCAGCAGGTCGAGGAAGTTCAGCCGGCTTTTCGATGGGGTGGTGCAGAACCAGGCGAAGTGGTCGTTGCCGATCTGGGTGCAGGTGGCGTTCGCCCCCTTGTGGCGGGCGCCGGTGTCGTCGACGCTGATCCACGCCGCCGTCTCCAGCCCGGCGCGCAGCACGTCGCGCGCCTCGTCGACGAACGTCTCCTGCCCGGCGATGAGCAGGCGCACCAGCTGGCGCTTCGACAGGCTCACCCCGAGACCGTCGAGATGGGCGAGCAGCCCCGCAACCGTCATCCGCCCCTGGTGGTAGAGGGCGAGCACGTAACGGCGCAACTCGGGACCGACATGGCCGCGCACCCCGGCCGGCAGCGGCGCCACGATCGTTTCGCCGGCCGGCGTCCGCCAGCGCTGACGGCGA
>JAWWCG010000890.1:0-1621 GCA_033720555.1 Kiloniellales bacterium
AGCACGGCTTCGTCGAGCGCACGGAACACACCCGATTCTTCCGCGAGGGCCGGACCGGCACATGGCGGACCGTTCTGAGCGAGGAGCAGGTCGCCAGACTCGTGGCCGATCACCGCGAGCAGATGGAGCGCTTCGGCTATGTTCCGGACGGATACTGAAGCGCGGCGCGACGCGTCGAACGTCCGATGCCCGCGAAGCGGGCCTCGTCGTCGCCACGGCTAAGGGAAGCGGCCTGAACCATGGGTGCGATCATCTGGCTGGCGTCCTATCCCAAGTCGGGCAACACCTGGATGCGGGTCTTCCTGCACAACCTGCTCCGCAATCCGAAAGAGCCTGCGGGCATCAACAGCCTCAATCAGTTCTGTTTGGGCGAGGACAATGCGGCCGTCTACAACGAGCTGGACCCTCGGCCCTTGAGCGCGCTCTCGACGGCGGAGGTGATGGCCTTGCGCCCGAAGGTGCACGAGCTTCTCACCAAGGCCTCGCCGGACTCGGTGTTCGTGAAGACGCACAATCTCCTGGGCGAGGCCGAAGGCCGGCCCTTGGTCAATCTGGAGTGCACGGCGGGCGCCATCTATCTGGTGCGCAATCCGCTGGATGTCGCGATTTCCTATGCACACCATTTCGGCGTCGCGGCCGACGAGGCGATCGAGCAGCTCAATTTCCCGGGCGCGGGCACGCCGACCACGGACGTCAGTGCGCGCCAGTACTACGGCACCTGGTCGATGCATGTCGCCAGTTGGACCATGGTCCCCTTTCCGGCGCGTCACGTCGTGCGCTACGAGGACATGATCGAGCGCCCGCTGGAGACCTTCGCCGGCGTCGCCAAGTTCCTCGGCCTCGACCCGCCGCCGGAGCGTCTCGAGCGCGCGGTCTCGCATTCCTCCTTCGACCAGCTCCGATCCCAGGAGGACGCGACCGGCTTCGTCGAGCGCAGCCAGTTTTCGCGCTTCTTCCGCAGCGGACGCGTCGGCCAGTGGCGCGAGGCCTTGAGCGAAACGCAGATCGCGCGGATCGTCGCCGATCACCGCGAGCAGATGGCGCGCTTCGATTACGTGCCGGAGGGCTACTAGGCCGTGGGGTCTCGACCGCCCGCCCGGGTTGATCCGCGGCCATGAGCGGGCGCGACGACGCCCCCGGCGTGGCGGCGCGCCTCGAGCAGGTGCGGGCGCGAATTCGCGAGGCGGCCGAGTCGTGCGGCCGGACCGGCGACGACATCACGCTCGTGGCCGTCAGCAAGACCCATCCGGTCGATCGCATCGCCGCCGCGCTGGCGGCCGGCCACCGGGTGTTCGGCGAGAACCGTGTTCAGGAGGCCTGGTCGAAATTCTCCGACCTCAAGGCCGAGCACCCCGACCTCGCGCTGCACCTGATCGGGCTGCTGCAGACCAACAAGGCGCGCGACGCGGTGCGCCTGTTCGACGTGATCGAGACTCTCGACCGGCCCAAGCTGGCGCGCAGCCTGGCGCGGGAAATGGAGAAACAGGACCGCCGGCCGCTTTGCTTCGTCGAGGTCAACACCGGCGAGGAACCGCAGAAATCGGGAGTCCTGCCCGGCGAGACCGACGCCTTCGTCGCCCTGGCGCGCGACGAGCTGGGCCTGCCCGTCGCCGGCCTCATG
>JAWWCG010000891.1:0-1620 GCA_033720555.1 Kiloniellales bacterium
ACGGCCGCGACCGGCAGATCGGCACCCCAGAGCGTCATCGATGGCGGCGCCTCGGCGGCGGGGCCCGCATGGGCGTCATTCCACCGTCACGCTTTTCGCCAGGTTGCGCGGCTGGTCGATGTCGGTGCCTTTCCAGATCGCGGCGTGGTAGGCCAGGAGCTGGATCGGCAGGGCGTAGAGCAGGGGCGCGACGAAGGGATCGACGGCCGGCAACTCGATCACGTGGGCGACCCGGTCGCCCATGCGCGCCACGCCCTCCGCGTCCGAAATCAGGACGACCCGGCCGCCGCGGGCGATCACCTCCTGCACGTTGGACGCGGTCTTTTCGAACAGCGGACCGGACGGCGCGCACACGATGACCGGCACGGCTTCGTCGATCAAGGCGATCGGGCCGTGCTTCATCTCCCCGGCGGCGTAGCCCTCGGCATGGATGTAGCTGATCTCCTTCAGCTTCAGAGCGCCTTCCAGGGCGATCGGATATCCGGTGCCGCGGCCCAGGTAGAGGACGTCCCGCGCCTCCGAGACCGACTGGGCGACGGCGCGAATCTGGCCGTCGTGATTGAGGACCTCGGCCGCGCGGGCGGGCACCTCGGTGAGCGCCACGGTGAGCTCGGCCTCGCGGGCCGCGTCGATGGCCCCGCGCTCGCGGGCGATCGCGATCGCCAGGCACGCGAGCACGGCCAATTGGGTGGTGAAGGCCTTGGTGCTGGCCACGCCGATCTCGGGCCCGGCGAGCGTGTGGATCGTGGTGTCCGACTCACGCTCGATCGCGCTTTCGGGAACGTTCACGATGGAGACCACGTGCTGGCCCCCCTGGCGCGCGTAGCGCAGCGCCGCCAGGGTGTCGATGGTCTCGCCCGACTGGGAGATGAACAGGCTCAAGCCGCCGGCCGGCAGAGGCGCCTCGCGGTAACGGAACTCCGATGCGATATCGACCTCGGTCGGCTGACCGGCGAGCTGCTCGAACCAGTACTTCGCGACCAGCCCCGCCAGATAGGCCGTGCCGCAGCCATTGAGCGTGACCCGCGGCAAGGTGCCGAGCTCGCAGGGCAGCGCCGGCAGCTCGACCCGCCGGGTCAGCGGATTGATGAGCGCCTGGAGGGTGTCGCCGATCACGGCAGGCTGCTCGAAAATCTCCTTCTGCATGAAGTGGCGGTACTGGCCCTTGCCGATCAGCGCGCCGGACAGCGCGGTCTGCTTCACCTCGCGCTCGACCTCGCGCCCCTCGGCATCGCGCACCTTCATGCCGTCGCCGTTCAGGGTGACCCAATCGCCTTCTTCCAGATAGCAGATCCGGTCGGTGAGCGGCGCCAGCGCCAGCGCGTCCGAGCCCAGATACATCTCGCCGTCGCCGTAGCCGACCGCCAGGGGGCTGCCCTTGCGGGCGCCGAACATGAGGTCATGGCGGCCGGCGAAGATGATGGCGAGGGCGAAGGCCCCGTCGAGACGGGCCAGGGCGGCGCCGACCGCCTCTTCCGGCGACTTCTGTTGCGCGAGGTACTCGCCGATCAAGTGAACGATCACCTCGGAATCGGTCTCGGTCTCGAAGCGGCGGCCCGCCGCCTCCAGCTCGTGCCGCAACTCCTGGAAGTTCTCGATGATCCCATTGTGAACCACGGC
>JAWWCG010000892.1:0-1610 GCA_033720555.1 Kiloniellales bacterium
CGTGAGCCGGTTGATCAGGCTCTCCTCGACCCGCAGGCTGGCGGGATCCGCGACCTCCGTCTCGTCGTCCAGCGCCAGCAGGGCGGGCGCGCCGTTGCGCCGGCGGTCGATCGCGGCGTTGCGCAGGATGCGGAACAGCCAGGCCCGGTAGGCGGCTTCCTCGACCGGGGGCGTGCGCGCGGCGAGCGACTTGACCATGCAGTCCTGCATCACCTCGAGGGCGAGGTCGCGGTCGTTCGTCAAGCTGACGGCGTAGCCGAAGAGGCGGCCGAGATAAGGCTCCAGGCGATCGCCTCCGTTGCCGCTCATAAGTCCTCCCGGACGGCCGCGTTCGCGGTCTTGGTGATAACGTCCTATCCTGTCGCCGAAACGCGGCCGGAACAAGGACGTCGGCGCGCACGAACTTGCGAGACGGCAGGCCGCCGTCCTGCTATCGAGTGCGGCCATGCTCTAGCCCCCCGCGACCCACCGCAACCCATCGCGCGCGGGGGCTCCACCGATCGGGTGCGTCTCATGGAGGGCCTGCTTGGCTTCGTCGCCGCCGGTTTCGCCTTGGCCAGAAGCCCCGGCCCGAACACGCTCAGCCTGGCCGCCGCCGGCGCCGCCTTCGGCGCCGGCCGCAGCCTTCGCTATCTGGCCGGGCTGGTCGCCGGCATGGTCGCCGTCATGGGGGTGACCGCCAGCGGCGTGGCCGGGGTCCTGCTCGCGCTGCCCGGGGCGGGGCCCGTGGTGACGGGCCTCGCGGCCGCGTACATCGCCTATCTCGCCTACCGCATCGCGACGGCGCCGCCGCTCGCCGACAAGGCCGAGGCGGCCAGCCAGCCCAGGTTTTTCGCCGGCGTCGCGCTCTCCCTGGTCAATCCCAAGGCCTACGCCGCCATGGCGGCGCTGTTCTCCGGCTTCGTCCTGATCGTCGGGCGGCCCGGCGTCGACGCAGCGCTCAAGCTGCTGATCCTCGTGGCGATCATCGTGGTGGTCAACTTCGCCTGGCTGTTCGCCGGCTCGGCGCTGACCCGCGCCTTCCGGCAGCCCCGCGTGAACCGGGCGATCAACGTCGCCTTCGCCGCGCTCCTCGTCGTCTCGGTCGGCTTCGCGTTTCTCCTATGATCGGACGTGACGATCGGGCCGATCGGCGGATGCGACGATCGCACGGATGCCGCCGGGCGCTGCGTGCGCGGCCGCCGACTGTGCTAGGCTGCGCGTTTTCGCGGGCCGATTCGCGGGTGGCAGGCCACCTCGCGGCGGCCGCGCTCGGATGGGAGGTATGCGTGCGATGAGGACCTGCGGCGAGGTGTTGGTGGAGATCCTGGAGAGCTACGGGATCGACACGGTGTTCGGCATCCCGGGCGTCCACACCGTCGAGCTCTATCGCGGCCTGCCCAACACCGGGATCCGCCACATCACGCCGCGCCACGAGCAGGGCGCCGGCTTCATGGCCGACGGCTACGCCCGGGCCAGCGGCCGGCCCGCCGCCTGCTTCATCATTTCCGGTCCCGGCATGACCAACATCGTCACCGCTATGGGCCAGGCCTACGCCGACTCCATTCCCATGCTGGTGATCTCCAGCGTGAACAACACCCACGAGCTGGGCCTGGGCGAGGGCCGGCTGC
>JAWWCG010000893.1:0-1602 GCA_033720555.1 Kiloniellales bacterium
GAGCGTCGCCGCCCGATCCGAGGTCAACGCCGCCGTGCTGCCTGCTATGTCACCCGCCGCGGCGCCGCTCTGCGGCCGCTCCCGGGGCGGCAGCAGGACCGTCGCGGACACCTCGTCGGCCGGCGGCAGGTCGATCTCCGCCGCCTCGCGAGTCGCCCCCGACAGCTCGGCCAGGCTCGGCGCGTCGGCGCGCTCGGCCGGGCCGGCGTCCAGCAAGGCCCGCCGCCATTGCGCGGCCGAGGCCGGACGGTCCTCGATCGCCGGCGCCAACGCCGCGTCGACCGCTCGCGCGAAGCTCGCCGAGAAGCGCTTGTCGCCGCCCACCGCTCCAGAGAAGGCCGCCCCAGCGAAGGCCGCCCCATCCGCCGCGAGCTCGAACGGCTCGCCGACGATCAGCCAGTAGGCCACGGCCGCCAGGGCGAAAAGGTCGCTGCCCGGTGCCTCGCGCGCGGGATCGCCGCGCTCCGGCGCCGCGAATCCGGGCGTGGCGGCGGCCCGCCCCTCGCCGGCCGCCGCCTCGTTCCGCGCGACCGCAGAGGCGAAATCCAGCAGCAGCGGCGTCCCGTCGCGCCGCAGCAGGATGTTGCGGGGCGAGATGTCGCCGTGCAGCACCCCCGCCTCGTGCACCGCCTCGAGCGCCGACAGGAGAGGCGCGAGCAGCTCGAGCAGCGCGCGCTGGCCCATGCTGGCCCGCCACGCCGCCGGCAGGCGTTCGAGGGTGATCCCGTCCTCTTCGCCCAGCACGAGATAGGCGCGGCCGTCGCGCTCGCCGGCTTCGAGCAGCCGCACCAGGTTGGGATGGCGCAGGCCCGCGAGCAGCTTGGCCTCGCGGCGCAGGGCGGTGCCGTCGCCCGCCGCCGGATCGGCCAGGCGCACCACCACCCGCGCGCCGTCGCGCTGATCGAGGCCGCGGTAGCTGACGCCGACCGGACCCTCGCCGATCCGCTCGAGCAGCAGGTAGTCGCCGAGCGCCTGCGGCGCCGCCGGACCGGCGGGCCCGGCCTGCCCGGCCCGCCCGGCCTGATCGTCGTCCCGCTGGATCATGCCCGTCATTTCCCGCGTCCCATCGAGAGCCTACTGCGAGGGGGTCGGCAGATCGAACGCGGGCGGATCGGGCGCGCGCGGCAGCGGGCTCGCCGCCGCTTCGGGCTCTTTCGATTCGGGAGCCTTCGCTTCGGGCGCCGTCGCTTCGGGCGCCGCGGTTTCGGTCTTGGCCGCCGGCTGCGGCGCGGCGGTCGCCTCGGCCCCGCTTGCGCCGTTTCGACCGGCTTGGCCGGCGCCTTGAACCTGTGACTGGGCCGCAGCGCCGCCCGCCGCACCGGCTTGGCCCGCTGGGCCCGCTTCACCCGCTGGGCCGCCCGGCCCGCTGGGCGGCTCGCCGTCCAGGCGGGGCGTCCCCGCCGCGCCGGCCTCCGACTCGTCCCGCTCCTTCAGCGCCCAGCGGCCGGAGGCGTCCCGGCAGCCGGTGCCGTGCACCAACTCCTCGCCGCCGCTCGGCCGGCGCGTGGTGCGTTCGTAGTCCCGGCAGGGGGCGCCGGGGCTGGGGAAATAGGTCTTCAGCACGCGGATCATCCCGGCGCTGCCGGTCGCCTCGTTGCGCCA
>JAWWCG010000894.1:0-1598 GCA_033720555.1 Kiloniellales bacterium
CGTTCGGGGGATGACGGCGATCGCCGACCCGGCGCCCTCGGCCCGGCACCCCCGGCCTAGTCGCCCGCCGTCTTGACGGTGTCGCGGGCGCGCTGGCGCTCTTCCTCCGCGGCGGCGGCGAGCTTGTAGGCGATATAGTACTTGTTGACGTTGGCCACGTAATCGATCGTCTCGCGCCCGATCACGCGGCGCGCCACCTCCTCGACGTTGGAAAACCAGACGTTCGGGTCGAAGCCTTCCTCGGGCGCCCGCGCGCGCAGCTTGGCGATGCGGCTCGGGCCCGCGTTGTAGGCGGCGAGCGCGAAATCCGCCCGCGCGTCGGTGGCGATCTGCGGGTCGGAGAAGTAGCTGTCCCTGAGGTGGGCCAGATACTTCACCCCGGCGTGCACGTTGTCGTTCACGTCGTGGACTCCGGGGATGTTGATCGGATCGCCCGCCGCCGTTTGCGGCAGGACCTGCATGACGCCCACGGCGCCGCGCGCGCTCTTCACCGACTGGTCGAGACCGGACTCCTGGAACGCCAGGGCGGCGATCCTCTGCCAGTCGAAGCCGTATTCCTCGGCATACTTGACGAACATCGGCTTCAGTTGGCTGAGGCGTTCGGCGCCGCCGTCCGCCAGGGGATTTCGGATGTGCTCGAGGTTCTCGAAGTAGTCCTTGAACAGCAGGTTGCCGATCAGGGTGCCCTTGGCGTTCTGCGGGATCACGGCGTTGAGGCTCGCCAGCAGATCGGGGTTGTTCTTGCGCACCGCCCAGGCGATCTCGCCGCCCTCGCGGACCGCGAGATCGGGATAGAGGACGATGTTCGGCAGAGCCTGGGCCCAGAGCTCGGCCAGGTGGTTGTCGGCGATGGTGATGTCGACGATGCCGGCGTTGACCAGTTCGAGGATGTCTTCGGTGACCAGCGTCGGATCGGCCGGCACGACCTCGACCGGCGCGTGCCCCGACGCGGCCAGCCGCTCGTTGAGCGCCTCGAGGGATTGGGCGTAGCTGGTGCCCATGTCGACGTAGACCGACCGGCCGGAGAGGTCCTCGATGCGCGTCAGGGCGGCGACGTTCTTTCCCGTGACCACGATCTCCTTGACGCCCTTGATGTAGGGCTCGGTGAAGGCGACGAGCTGCTCGCGCTCCGGGGTGATCGTCAGGCCCGCCGCCGCGATGTCGCCCCGGCCCTCGGCCAGCGCCGGCAAGAGCTGGTCGAAGGGCACCGGAATGAACAGGAAGATGGTGGGCCAACTGCGCTTGCGGACCCGGGTCTTGAGATGATCGTGGTACTGCTGCATGAGCTGATATTCGAAGCCGCGCAGCCGGCCGTCGGCGATGAAGAAGTTGGTCCGGTTGTAGGTGGTCAGGATGCGGATCGCCCGCCGCCGGATCATGTCGTCGAGGTCGTCGGTGAAGCGGGCCTCGAGGATCGGGCGATCGATCTCGGCCAAGGCCTCGTCCAAGAGGGATTCCTCGACGCTGCGGTCGGTCGTCAGCGCTTTCGGCTCGCTTTGCGACGGCGCGAGCAGGACGACCGCGACCGAGAGGAGACCGACGGCCACGGCCATCGACAGGACGCTCGTGCGGCGGCGGGCCCAGCGCGTCATGATGTC
>JAWWCG010000895.1:0-1597 GCA_033720555.1 Kiloniellales bacterium
CGGAGACGCCGGACGGCCCGCCGACCGGCGAAGGCTAGGGCCGATCGACGTTCAGGTTGTGGATTGACCCCGGTGCATTCAGGCCCGGCTTGGGCTGGCGGCCTAGAGCATTTTTTCACTCACGTGGAATCCCCCTCGCGCCAGTGTACCCGAGGGGCGGCCGGGTGGAGGTTCGGGCTGGTTCCGTCGGAACGGAACGGAAGATTCTCTAGTCGCTCGCCGGCGCGAACACGCGTATCGGTCGCTGTCGCCCTCGTAATGTGTGGGTGCCGGCATCTCGGAATTCCGGTGTCGCCTTGTTTGGATTTTCTTGGCGAACACGCTCGACTAACTCGCTCGAAGCCAAGAACGGCAGATTCAGTGAACGGCAGAGTTCCTGAATGCGGCTTGTTGTGTTCACCGTGTCGCCGATCACGGTAAAACTCATCGACTTACGCGTACCGACGTCGCCCAAGACAACCACGCCGTGGTGACCGGAAATTCCGACTTTGATCGCCTGTCGGCCCGCCGCGACGCGCTTTGCGTTCCAGAGGTCGAGTTCCGCTGTCATCGCGAGCGCTGTGGTCACTGCGTTGGTCGCATCCTTGCCAGTCAGCTCCGGCACGCCGAAGACCGCCATCAGCGAATCCCCCGCGAAATGTTCGATCGAGCCCTCGTTGGCGAAGATGGTGTCCGCCATTCGGCGGTAAAAGGATCGGAGCAACGCCATGACGCGCTCGGGCGGCATGGCCTCGGCGATTCTGGTGAATCCGACGATATCTATGAGCAGGATCGCCACCTCCTGTCGCCGCACCTTGCCCAGTGGTACGTCTCGTTCGGCCAGAATCTCCGCCATGCCAGGCGAGACGTAGCGCGCCAGGTTCATCTTGCGGCGCTCCGCTTCTTGGGCTCGGGCCCGGGCCTCGGCGATTTTGCGTTCCGCTTCTATCCGTGCGGTCACGTCGCGCTGGACAGCGACATAATGATGCGGTCGTCCATGGGCGCCGACGAGCGGAGTGATGGACCACTCCATAAAGAACTCAGAACCGTCCTTGCGGTAATTGACGGTCAGACCTTCCCAGCGCCCTTCGCCGGCCAAAGCGCGGCGCATGTCGCGAAAGATCGAATGATCCGTCTTTGGTCCTTGCAGCAAGCGCGGAGTGCGTCCCGTGATCTCCGTTCGCGGCCACCCCGTCATCCGCTCGAAGGCCCGGTTGGCATATACGATCGTTGGCCCCGGATAATCTAGGTCCGCTGTCGTGACGAGGATGCTTTCCGAAGCAGCTTCGATAATGTCCCAAGGTTCGGGTGACGAAACCGGCTCGTCCATGGTCGTCCGTTCCAATTAAGGCATAGTCTCGCGTTGAAGCTAATTGGCTTCGATAGTGGGCGTGATCAACACTACAAGCCGTCGACTGGCTGGAGGATAACCTCTATTGGGTGTCCCCGACCATGGCCGCCGGAGAAAGCGGCCGGTTGGGTGCTGCCGATCATGACGGTCGAGCGCCTGCAGTTCCTGTCGCTGCTGGTGGTGCAGCGCATGGCCATCCTGGCGCGCCGCGCGGTCGCCCGAGCCCCGGAAAACTCGGACAGCCCGCCGCCCACCGGCGCGGGTTAG
>JAWWCG010000896.1:0-1592 GCA_033720555.1 Kiloniellales bacterium
AGGGTCTCGTGACCCAAGGCCCGCCACAGCTCTTCGGCCAGGTGCGGCATCATCGGCCCGATCAGCTGCACCAGCGCCTCCAGGGCCTCGCGCAACGCCCAGCGCGCGCCCGGATCCTCGGCGTCCAGCTCGGCGTCGACCTCGGCGACGGCGTTGGCCAGTTCGTGAATCCGCGCCACCGCGCGATTGAACCGGAACTGCTCGATATCCTCGGTCACCGCGGCCATGGTTTTGTGGGTCGCTCGCCGCAGCGCCAGCGCCGCGGCGCTCAGGTCCGGCGGCGCACCGTCGCCCGGCCCGTCGATCTGGCCAGGGGGAAGCCGGTCCAAGGGCTCGCTCACCAGGCGCCAGATCCGCTGCACGAAGCGAAAGGCGCCCTCGACGCCGGCCTCGGTCCACTCCATGTCGCGGTCCGGCGGGCTGTCCGACAACATGAACCAGCGCGCGGTGTCGGCCCCGTAGGTCTCGATGATCTCCGCCGGGTCGATGGTGTTGGCCTTGGATTTGCTCATCTTCTCGGAGCGACCGACGGCGACCGGCTCGCCCTCGAGCGTGACCACCGTGCCATCGGCCTCGCGGCGCACCTGGTCCGGCGCGAGCCAGGCGCCGTCGGGGCCGCGATAGGTCTCGTGGCAGATCATGCCCTGGGTGAACAGCCCGGCGAAGGGCTCGTCGAGCGACAGATAGCCGCATGCCGACATGGCCCGCATGTAAAAGCGGGAATAGAGCAGGTGGAGGATCGCGTGCTCGATCCCGCCGATGTACTGATCGACCGGCAGCCAATAGTCGACGGCCTCGCGGTCGACCGCGGTCTCGGCGCGCGGGCTGCAGAAGCGCGCGAAATACCACGACGACTCCACGAAGGTGTCGAAGGTGTCGGTTTCCCGCTCGGCCGGCTTGCCGCACGCCGGGCAATCGACGTGCTTCCAGCTCGGGTGGTGGTCGAGCGGATTGCCCGGCCGGTCCAGGCGTACGTCCTCCGGCAGGCGGACAGGCAGGTCCTCCACCGGGACCGGCACGATGCCGCAGTCGGCGCAGTGGACCACGGGAATCGGGCAGCCCCAATAGCGCTGGCGCGAGACCCCCCAGTCGCGCAGGCGGTATTGCACTTCGCCGGTGCCGGCGCCGGCGCTTTCGAGCGCCTCGACGACGCTCTTCTTGGCGGGCGCGACCGCCAGGCCGTCGAGGAACCGGGAGTTGATCAGCGTGCCCTCGCCGATGTAGGCCTCCTCGCCGATCTCGAAGCTCTTCGCGTCGGCGTCGGGCGGCAGCACCACCGGGATCACCTCGAGGCCGTACTTGCGGGCGAACTCCAGGTCGCGCTGGTCGTGGCCCGGGCAGCCGAAAATGGCGCCGGTGCCGTAGTCCATGAGGACGAAGTTGGCCACGTAGAGCGGAAAGCGCTTGCCCTCGAGGAAGGGATGATCGACCGAGAGCCCGGTGTCGTAGCCCTTCTTCTCGGCGGTCTCGATGACCTCTTCGCTGGTGCCGAGTCGGTCGCATTCGGCGATGAAGGCGGCCAGCGCCGGGTCGTCCGCGGCCAGGCGGGCGGACAAGGGATGATGCGGCGACAGAGCGCAGAACGACATGCC
>JAWWCG010000897.1:0-1591 GCA_033720555.1 Kiloniellales bacterium
GCCGGCCGCCCCGCCCGCCCGGTCGCGGGCGGCCAGAACTTCGAGCGCCCCTGCAAGGCGCACGGCGAGCCGCGCGAGGCCTGGCAAGGACCGGAAAGCGAGATCCCGCAAGGATCTCGCTTTCGCTTGGCTCATCGAGCGTCGCCGGAAGAACCGCGAAGAACCGCGACGATCCGCCGGCCGGTTACTCGGCCTTGAGGCTGCGGTAGGTGCCGTCCTCGTAGGGCGGCATCTGTTCCAGCTCTTCCTTGGTCGTGGGCTCCATCAGGACCACCGCGTCGTCTTGCATGCCCACGTCCTGGAAGGGCACGGCGATGTCCCGCTCGCCAAGCCCCAGGAACCCGCCGACGGCGGCGATCAGGTAGACGGCGTCGCCCCCGTCGTCGATGACCACGTCCTCGATCTCGCCCAACTCCTCGCCGTTGGAGTTGACCAAGGTCTTGCCGACCACCTCGCTGGCGAGCTGCTGTAACTCCGCATCGCCGGGCGTCGCCGGCGCGGCGGCGACGGCGCTGTCGGCTTCGCCGAGCGAGGAGGCGCCCTGCGAGGTCATTTCGCCCGCGCCCTGCGCTCCCTCGGCGGACGTCGCGTCGGCGGACGTCGCGTCGGCGGCCCCCGCCTGATCCTCGTCGCCCGGCTCGGAGGTCGTGGCCGGGGTTGTGACGGCGGCGGTCTCGCTCTCCGAAGACAGCTCGCCGGACTCGGTGGCGCCCTGGGCGGTGTCCGCGCCGGCGGCGCCGGCCTGATCCTCGTCGCCCGGCTCCGACATGGTGCCCGCGGCGACCGATTGCGACGACGCGCCGGCGCCCTCGCCGGCCGTGCCCGCGGCGTCGCCCGTCAGGCTGCCGCCGGCCGCCTCATACTCCTCGCGGCTGATCTGGTTGTCGCCATCCGTGTCGAACGCGGCCATGCGCTCCTTGGCGTTCTTCGACCCGGCCTTGGCGGCCGCCGTCGAGGTCAAGCACACGTCGTACTCCTCGGCCGACAGGTAGCCGTCGCCGTCCGTGTCGATCGACCGAAAGCCGGCATCGAGCGAGGCCGCGGAAACCTCGCCGCCCGCTTCGGCGCCCAAGCAAAGATCGTTGACGTCGACGTTCGCCACGGCGGCGCCGGCGAAGCCGATCATCAAGGCCGCGGCGGTGGAACTCAGCAACTTGATCCTGATCATCCTCGAAACTCCCGTGAATGTTTATGTTCGATTCGGCGGCCCTTTGCGGACCCATGTGCCTGGCAACGGCTGGGCGCCGCCGTTGGTTCCGTCTTTCTCTTTTTTCTCTTTCTCTCTTTGCGAACACTGCGAAGCGCAGCGTCGGCCGCGCGGGCATTGCCATGCGGGTTCTTCGAGAGCGGCGAGAGCGGCGCGAACATCGCAGGCATGGCGACGTGCTGCCCGTCGGGCTCGTCCTCAAGGCGATCGCCGGGACCCGATCGCCGGCGTTCGCGTGCCCGGGGGTGGATCGCACAGAGTTCTGTTGCACAGAGTTCGCTTGCCTGGCGTTCGCTTGCCCGGCGGGGGGCTGAGAGAGCCCCCGCCGCGGCGAGTGCGTGGACGGCAGGGGCTCTCCCGGGTCGGCACGGGCCGTACCCTCGC
>JAWWCG010000898.1:0-1589 GCA_033720555.1 Kiloniellales bacterium
CGACCAGGGTGTCGAATTCGGCGCCCTGGCCGTTGACGGACTTGCCGGCCTCTTCGAGTCGCACCGTCACCTCGGCCTGCGCGTCGGTGCCGCCGGTGACCGCGTGGACCTGGTAGAGCTTCAAGACCGCCTCGTGCGGCACGATCGATTTGATCGCCGCGAAGGTGGCGTCCACTGGGCCGTTGCCCTCGGCCTTGGCGGTGCGGCGCGCGCCGTCCACCTCGAGCTCCAGCTCGGCCGTCTGCGGGCCCGTGGAGCCGCAGACCACCTGCAGGGAGACGAAGCGGATGCGGTGGTTATGGCGCAGCACCGAATCGTCGACCAGCGCGATCAGGTCCTCGTCGTAGACGTCCTTCTTGTGGTCCGCCAGGTCCTTGAAGCGGACGAAGGCGTCGTTGAGCTCGTTGTCGCTCAGGCGGAACCCCAGTTCCTGAAGCTTGGACTTGAAGGCGTGCCGCCCGGAGTGCTTGCCCATGACCAGGGTGGACTTGTTCAGGCCCACCGACTCCGGCGTCATGATCTCGTAGGTCTCGCTGTGCTTCAGCATGCCGTCCTGGTGGATGCCGGATTCGTGGGCGAAGGCGTTGGCGCCGACGATCGCCTTGTTGGGCTGCACGGTGAAGCCGGTGATCGCCGAGACCAGGCGCGAGGCGCGGGTGATCACCTCGGTCTTGATGCCGGTGGTGTAGGGCATGGCGTCCCGGCGCGTGCGCAACGCCATGACGATCTCCTCCATGGCCGCGTTGCCGGCGCGCTCGCCGATGCCGTTGATGGTGCACTCGATCTGACGGGCGCCGGCCCTGACCGCGGCCAGCGAGTTCGCCACCGCCAGGCCCAAGTCGTTGTGGCAGTGCACCGAGATGACCGCCTGGTCGATGTTGGGCACCCGGTTGCGCAGCATGGTGATCAACTCGTGGAACTCGTCCGGCACGGTGTAGCCGACGGTGTCGGGGATGTTGATGGTGCGGGCGCCGGCCTTGATCGCCGTCTCGACGGTGCGGCACAGGAAGTCGTGCTCGGTGCGCGTGCCGTCCTCCGGCGACCACTCCACGTCGTCGCACAGGTTGCGGGCCTGGCTGACGCTGTCGTGCACCGCCTGATGCACCGCCTCGGGCGCCATCTGCAGCTTGTGCTTCATGTGCAGCGGGCTGGTGGAGATGAAGGTGTGGATGCGCGGGCGCTGGGCGTACTTGACCGCCGCCCCGGCGCGCTCGATGTCCTTCGGCGTCGCCCGGGCCAGGCCGGCCACGGTGCTGGTCTTGACCCGCTTGGCGATTTCGCGGACCGCCTCGAAGTCGCCCTTGGAGGCGATCGGGAAGCCGGCCTCGATGACGTCGACGCCCATCTCCTCGAGGACGGCGGCGACCTGAAGCTTCTCCTCCAGGTTCATCGAGCAGCCAGGCGACTGCTCGCCGTCGCGCATGGTGGTGTCGAAGATGATGACGCGCTCGCCGTCCGCCGCGGCCGCGATCTGGCTCGCGGACGGACTCTGGGTGTCCTTGGGGTCTACAGACATGGCTTGGATTCCTCGGGTTCTCCGGTGTGTCGGATGTTCGGCTCTCGGTCGATCACCCCTGCCCGCTTGCCGC
>JAWWCG010000899.1:0-1588 GCA_033720555.1 Kiloniellales bacterium
CTCCCCAGAATTTCGATGGTAGACCCATTCCGGAAGTTCTGAGCAAGCAACCCAACCCCGTGATTGTACCCGAGTGATCTTGCAACTCGCCTGATAAGGCGGTTTTTGGAAAGCGCTGAAACGCATAGCTCGCTTGACCCAACCAGAGCTTTTGCATAAAAAAAGTATCAAATTTATCACCCCAAATGCGTGGGGGTAACGTCAAATGGTTTGTGTCAGGGAGAAGAGGGTAGGGACTCCCTGGTTTGAGTTTTCGTGTGTGAAGACGGCGAAGAGGATGCGGTCCATGGAGGTTCTGTCTGAGAAGACGCCGATGGGGCGGGTTCTTCGGCGGACTTCGCGGAATCTCCTTTCGATGGCGTTTGTGGTGCGTACGGCCTTCCGGTCTTCAAGGGTGTTGTAGCGGAAGCAGGTGAGGAGGTCGTCGAGATCGTTTCTGAGGCAATCGACGGCCTTGGGATAGGCTTGGTGCCAACGGTCTGCGAAGCGGCGGGCGGCGGAGCGCGCCTTTGTCGAGGTCTGGGCGTTCATGATGTCGTGAAGCCCGGACTTGACGGCGTGCTGGTCTGGCTTGCGGACCTTGTCGAGGACGTTCCTGATCTTGTGCGCCCAGCAGCGCTGCACCGGAACGCCGGGATAGACGATGGGCAGCGCGGCGAGCAGGCCGGAGCCGCCATCGACGCAGATCATCTCGAGACGGTTTCCGGTCAGGCCGCGGCGGTAGAGATCGGTGAGGAAGCGCTCCCATTCGGCGGCGCTCTCGGCGACCGCCAGGCGATAGTCGATGATCTCCCTGCGGTTGTCGGCGCGCAGACCCAAGGCGACCAACACCGGCCGCTTGAGCGCGCCGGCGCCGGTGCGCCGCGACAGCACGACGCCGTCGAGCATCAGCACCGGGTAGACGTCCTTCAGCGGCCGGCGGTGGAAGGCGGCAACCGCCGCATCCAGCGTTTTCGCCACCTGGCTGACCGTGCCGGCGCTGATCCGCCGGCCGAGGATCGGCAACAGGGCGACGGCGACCTTGCGGGTCGACAGACCGAGCACGAAGCAGGCCAGGATCATCCGGTCGATGTGGCCCGCCCGCCGGGCGTAGGCGCGAACCACCTCCATGGCGCTGTAAGTCCGTGTCCGCGGCACCGCCAGCTCGATCTCACCGAGCTCGGTCAACAGCCAGCGGTGGTAGCTGCCGTTGCGTCGATCGGCCCGGTCCAGCCGCGCCATCTCGTCGAGATGACGGTCGACCGCAACCGCCATCCGGCCCTCCAGGACCTCCTTCAGCGCAAGGGCGCCGGCATGCCGGTAATCCTCGCTCCACTCGATGCCCGTCGCCTCCATCTCCTTCATCATCCGAAAGGCTTGCGGTAGACTCGTGATCGTCGCTGTTCGCGGCATTGGGGGTGCTCCTCTTGTGGATTTCAGCAACCCACGGAGTACCCCCTCTTACCCACCTGACACAAAGATCCGTACATCACCCGGTGCTCAAGTACCTCGGCGATTTGCTCCTTTCTCTCGTCGGACTGCCCTTGGTTCCGGCCTTGTTCGCTCTCGCCCAGCGGGAGTACGCCCTCGCCGGCAAACTGCTTGTGGC
>JAWWCG010000900.1:0-1583 GCA_033720555.1 Kiloniellales bacterium
CCTCGCCAACGGCTCTGACATCGGCGGCTCGATCCGCATCCCGGCCTCGGCCTGCGGCGTGGTCGGCTTCAAGCCGCCCTACGGCCGGGTGCCGCAGCGCGGGCCCTTCGCCTTCGACTACTACTGCCACGAGGGGCCCTTGGCGCGCACGGTCGCCGACTGCCGGCTGTTCGAGAACGTCATCGCCGGGCCGCACCCGAAGGACATCGTCAGCCTCAAGCCGAGACTGCGCATCCCCGAGCGGCTGGGCGACATCGGCGGCTGGAAGATCGCCTATTCCCCCGACCTCGGCTATTTCGAGATCGATCCGGAGGTGCGCGCCAACACGGAGCGCGCGCTCGACGTGTTCCGCGACCTCGGCGTTCGCGTCGAGCCGGTCGCGCTCGGCTGGACCCTCGCCGCCCAGTCGGCGGCCATGAACCACCTGGGCGCCGTCTTCGGCGCCTACATCAAGCGCAATCTGCGCTACCGCCGCTACGACATGACCGACTACGCCCGCCGCTTCGCCGAGTTCTCCCAAACCATCACCACCGAGGACCTCTACGCGTCGATGAACCTGGCCGCCCAGATGGCCGAGAGCCTGGGCGCCGTGCTGGCCGGGCACCACCTGCTGATCTGCCCGACGCTGGCGGTGCCGGCGGTGGCCGCCGACCACGACCCGCACAGGCGCGGCTTCGCGATCAACGGCCGACCGGTCGACCCCTACCTCGGCTGGTGCCTGACCTATCCCTTCAACACCCTGAGCCGCTGTCCGGTCATGTCGGTGCCGAGCGGCTTCGCAAAGAGCGGCGTGCCGACCGGCATCCAGCTCGTCGGACGCCCCTACGACGACGTCGGCGTGTTCCGCGCCGCCGCCGCCTACGAGGCCGCCGCCCCGGTGCTCGACTGGACGACGCAGCGCCCGCACCTTTGAGGCTCGCTCACACCCAGAGCGCGATCAGCGCCATGACGCAGAGGCCCAGGCTGACGAAGGCGAACTTGGCGACCAGGCGCTCGCGCGCCGCGAACTCCTTGGCGAGGATCTCCAAGACGGCGATGTAGAGGAAGGTGCCGGCGGCGAGCGCGTCGAACATGCCCTCGAACAGGCGGCCGTAGATCGCCTCCAGGAAGTGGTCGAGGACGGCGCCGAAGACCACGCCGAGCGGCGTCATGACCGAGAACAGGGCGAGCAGCACCAGGACTTCGCGGCGCGAGAAGCCGGCGCGCTGGAAGTCGACCACCAGGGCGAAGCCCGCCGCGCCCTTGTGGGCGACGACGGCGAGCAGGATCACCGCCGAGCCGGCCAGGGTGTTCTCGGAGCCGAGCGCCGCGCCGGTCAGGACCGAGTGCACCGAGAGCACGATCGCCAGCGCGTAGGACGACAGGCCGCGCCCCGGCTGCGGCGCGTCGTGGTCGTGGCGGCCGCCCAGCAGGATCTTCTCCAGGTACAGGATGAAGAGGAAGCCGACCGCCGTCAGCAGGAAGCTCAAGGGGAACACCAGGCCGGCGAAATAGCCGGTCAGGGCCTCGTTGCTGTCCGGCAGCAGGTGCACCAGCGCCGCGCCGAGGAAGACCCCCGCCGCCAGCGCGCTGCCGAGCGCCAG
>JAWWCG010000901.1:0-1571 GCA_033720555.1 Kiloniellales bacterium
CGGCCTTGCGGCGCCCGGTTCGGGCGCGCTGGGGCGCACTGGGGCGCACTGGGGCGCACTCGGGCGCCCCGGGGCGCCGCGCGACTGTCGCGGCCCGGCACTTGCGGCTGGGTCGCGGCGCTGGCCGGGTCTCGGCGTTTTCCGGCCCGGTGCCGCCCGGTTCTCAATCTCGACAGCGAACCTCTGGGACGACGGCCGCGCGGGTCGCCCGGACGGTTCGGGCGCGCCGCCGGGGTGCAGTTGGCGCCGCCCTTGACGGGACTCGCGCCGGCCGGGGACAGTAACGGCGCGCCCGGGGCGTAGCGATCAGCCGACAGGGAGCGCAGAGGTTGACGATTCTCGGATTTTTTCCGACGCCGGTGTGGGTCGAGCAGCTACCCGACGACGAGGCGGCGGAGATCAATCGTCAGGCGATCGACCTGATCGAGAGCTTTCGCGGCCACCTGCCGGGGGTCGGCCCCAAGGATCCCTGGCAGACCCCGAACGACCTGCAGGACCGTCCCGAGCTGGCGCCGCTCATGGCCCGGGCCCGGCAGACAGTGAGCGCGGCGCTCGACGACCTCAACATCGTCCACGAGGGTTTCCTGTTCACCGGCTGCTGGGCCAGCATCAAGCCGCGGGGCACCGGCCACGGGCTCCACATGCATCCCAACAACTTCTTCGGCGGCGTCTATTACGTGCGCGCGGCGGGCGAGGGCGGCGAGATCCTGTTCCACGACCCCCGGGCGCAGACCAGCGTCACCTTGCCCCGGATCACCAAGGAGAACGAGTACAACACGCGCACCTTCCGCCTGCCGGTGCGCGAGGGCATGATGATTCTGTTCCCGGCGTGGCTCAGCCATTCCGTCGCGCGCAACCGCAGCGAGGCGGAGCGCATCAGCGTCAGCTTCAACGTCCAGTTCGAGCAGTTCGGCGAGAAGATGGCGCGCCCGCGCTGGTAGGCCGGGCAGGCCGCCGGTGCATCCGGTCGCGCATCCGATCTGGGGACGACGCGAACCTTGCGGCGCGGGCCGGACGCGGCTCGCCCCAAGAAAAGAATCCAGAAATCGCGATAAATTCAAATAAAAGTTAAGTCGTATTCTGTGCTAAATTAATAGAAACATTTAATAGTTCGTTAAATTGTTTCAGTTACAATTGTATGAAAATCAGCGACGAATTTCGTACAAGGTCTGGCAAGATGATATTCAAGAAGATGCCCTCGGTCGCCGCGACGTCCTCCCTAACCGCGCCTCGGACTCGGTTCCGGGCGCTTAAGATCGCGGTGGCGCTGGTCGCCGGTCTTTACTTCGTCAACGGCGCCGGCGCAGCGGTCGGCTACGTCAAGGCGCTCCCGCCGGGGACCGAAAGCTCGGCGCAGATCGTGACACGCTCGCTGTGGGTGGGCGCGGTTTGGCCCGTCGTCATGCAGGACATGATGCGCGCGGATCGCTGGCAACGCCTCTAAGCATAGCCTCTAGGCAACGCCTCCAGCCAAAGCCTGCACCGCCGTGGATGCCGATGCCGGGGCCGAAGTCGGTCCCGGCTCGGGCGCCGCGCGCGACGATCACTTTTTCCTGAGATTGTTTCTTTGA
>JAWWCG010000902.1:0-1571 GCA_033720555.1 Kiloniellales bacterium
GCCGCCGGCCTCGCCGGCGCCATCTTCGCCCATATCCCTGGCCGTATCTTCGCCCGCCGTCTCGGGCCGCGCCTCGGTCTTGGCCTCGGTCTTGGTCTCGGTCTTGGCGCTGGCCTTGGCAGCAGCCGGCTTCGCCTTGGCCGCCTTGGCCTGCGGCGCCGAATCCCGGGTCGCCTCCCGGGTCGACTCCAGGGCCGCCTCCAGGGCCGCGACCCGCTCGTTCAGCAGCTCCTGCTCCTCGCGGGCCTTGACCGCCATGGCGCGCACCGCCTCGAACTCCTCGCGGGTCACCAGCTCCATGCGGGCGAGCACCCGCTCGAACTGGTCGCGCAGCCGCGCCTCCACCTCCTCGCGCATGCCCGAGGCGACGCCGAGCGCGCCGCTGGCCACCCGCGCCAAATCGTCGAGGAGCTTGTTCTGAGTCTGCATGGCGGGCCTCCCGTCTCGGCCGTGTCAGGTCTCTCTCTCGGATCTATCTAAGTGCGCTCGCCGGCTCGGTCCAGGGCGGGCCCGGTTCGCCAGGCGCCGAATCCGGGGCGCGCCGCCGGCTTCGCACCCGCGCCTTGCCCGCGGCGGCGGCGGACCAATATAAGGGGCCGGTCCGACACTGTGGGCGCGCTCATGCTTCTGGTTCTTCCCTTCCCCGACATCGACCCGATCGCCGTCGAGCTCGGCCCGCTGGCGATCCGCTGGTATTCGCTCGCCTATATCGTCGGCCTGATCGGCGGCTGGCGCTATTGCCGGTGGCTGGCGAAGCGGCCGCCCCGCGCGGTCGCGCCGGAGGCCTTCGACGATTTCGTGCTGTGGGCGACCCTGGGCGTGGTGCTCGGCGGCCGGCTCGGCTACGTGCTGTTCTACAAGCCGGCCTATTACTTCGCCAATCCCCTCGACATGCTGGCGCTGTGGCAGGGCGGCATGAGCTTCCACGGCGGCGCCGCCGGCGTCATCCTGGCGATCGTCCTGTTCGCCCACCGGCGCAAGATCTCGCCGCTCCACCTGGGCGACCTGGTGGTCTGCGCGGTGCCGATCGGCCTGTTCCTCGGCCGCCTGGCGAACTTCATCAACGGCGAGCTCTACGGTCGAGCGAGCGACGTGGCCTGGGCCATGGTGTTCCCGAGCGATCCCCAGCAGCTCCCGCGCCATCCGAGCCAGCTCTACGAAGCTCTCCTGGAAGGCCTGGTCCTCTTCGTCGTGCTCTATCTCTTGGTGCGGCGCGGCTGGCTGGAGCGGCCCGGCGCCCTCGGCGGCGCCTTCCTCGCCGGCTACGGGCTGGCGCGCATCGTCGTCGAGTTCTTCCGCCAGCCGGACGCCCATCTGGGCTTTCTGCTCGGCTTCACCACCATGGGGCAATGGCTGTCGCTGCCCCTGGTGATCGCCGGCGCGTTCCTGATCGTTCGGGGCTTTCGCGTGCCGCGGGCGCGCCAACGGACCCAATCGTGAGCCCCGGCGAGCCGTCGCCGCTGCTCGCCAAGCTCGCCCGACGGATCGCCCGCCACGGCCCCTTGAGCGTCGCCGATTACATGGCGGCCGCCCTCACCGACCCCGACCACGGCTACAACATGGGCCGCGAC
>JAWWCG010000903.1:0-1570 GCA_033720555.1 Kiloniellales bacterium
GCCGAGAGATCCGCGGCGCTGAGGGACGCCAGAAGCTCCCTCGATTTCGGCCCCATGACCATCAGCGCGCCGTCGTGCTCGGCGCCGCGGCTCAAGGACACGCCGCCGTCCTTCGGCAGGTGGGCCGCGAGCCGGTCGAAGTCGCGCAGGTCCGCCAGCGTCGGCCCGCAGAGCAAGAAGCGCTCGGGGCCCAGGCGCGCGATCGTCGCCTCGGACCACATCCTGCCCTTGGGCGTCAGCATGTAGCTCAAGCGGACGCGGCCCGGCTTCGGCAAACTGCCGCAGAAGACATGAGAGAGGAACGCCTCCGCACCCGGTCCCTCGACGCGGTACTTCGTGAAGCCGCCGTGATCCATCACGCCGACCGCGTCGCGCACCGTCTCGCATTCCGCCTTCACCGCCGCGTGCCACGGTTCCTCGTGGAAGCTCAGGCGGCCGCTGTCGCGCGCCCCCTCGCGCTCGAACCAGAACGCCCGCTCCCAGCCGGCGACCTGCCCCATAACGGCGCCGCGTTCCTTGAGCGTGCCATAAAGCGGCGTCGCCTGGACCGGCCTGGCCGAGGTCAGGATGCGATGCGGATAGGGAATGGCGTACTGCAGGTCGTAGAGCTCCGAGGCGCGCCGCGCCGCATAGTCGGCGCTCGCCCAGTCCCCGAACCTGCGGGGGTCCCAGGCCGCCAAGTCCCACTCCGTCTCGCCTTCCGTCAGCCATTCGGCCAGGGCCTTGCCGATCGCGGCCGAGTGGGTGATGCCCACCTGGACGCCCGCCGCATGATAGAAGTTCGGCAAGCCGGCCGCCGGCCCGACCAGCGGCAGGGCGTCGGGCGCGTAGGCGATCGGCCCGTTGACGAAGCGCTGCGCCCCGGCCTCGCCGAGGATCGGCACATGGGCGAGCGTGCGCTCCAAGACCTCGAGAATGTCGTCGACGCTGTCGGGAAAGAGCTGGTGGGAGAAGTCGTCCGGCGGTCCCTCCGGCCAGGCGACGCGCCCGGCATGGGCATAGGAGCCGAGCAGGAAGGAATTGCGCTCGCGCCGCAGGTAAAAGCGGATGTCCGGATCGCGCACCAGCGGAAACAGCGCCGGGTCCTGATCGAGCGCCGCCAAGGGCTCGGTCACCAGATACTGGTGCTCGAGGACGCTCACCGGCAGGCTCTGACCGGCCATCGCGGCCACCTTGGCGCCGTAGAACCCGGCGGCGTTGACGACGGTCCCGGCGACGACGACGCCCTTGTCGGTCGCGACCTCCCACTCGCCCGAGGCCCGCAGAAACAAGCCGGTGACCGGCGTGAAGCGCGCGATCGTCGCGCCCTTGGCCCGCGCGCCCTTGGCCAGCGCCTGGGTGAGCTGACTCGGGTCGATATCTCCCTCGTAGGGGTCGTAGATGCCGCCCAGGACGGTCTCGTCCGCCCGCCAATGCGGGTGCATGGCCTCCATCTCCTGGGGCGTCAGCATGCGCAGCTCGAAGCCGGCGCAGCGCGAGACGCCGACCAAGTGATGGAACAGCTCCATGCGCTCTTTGCTGTGCGCGGGCCAAAACGCCCCGGTGTGACGATAGGTGATCGGGCTATCGA
>JAWWCG010000904.1:0-1562 GCA_033720555.1 Kiloniellales bacterium
GCTGGTCGTAGGGGATCAGCGCGACCGTCGGCCAGCCCATGGCGTTGCGCCGCCAGATGCCGACCAGGGCGAGCAGGACGGGCAGGTTCCGCTCCAGGGGCGCCGCGGCAAAGTGCTCGTCCATCGCCCGGGCGCCGCCGAGAAAGGCTTGGAAGTTCTCGGCGCCGATAGCGATCGCCACCGGCAGGCCGATCGCCGACCAGACCGAATAGCGCCCGCCGACCCAGTCCCAGAACCCGAAGACTCGCTCGTCCGCGATGCCGAAGGCGGCGGTCGCCTCCAGGTTGGTGGAGACGGCGGCGAGGTGCGCGCCGGCCGCCGCCTCGCCCAGCGCCTCGGCCAGCCAGGCCCGGGCCGAGCGGGCGTTGGCCATGGTCTCCAGGGTGGTGAAGGTCTTGGACGCGACGATGAAGAGCGTCGTCGTCGGGTCGAGGCCTTCGAGGGTGTCGGCGAGGTGGGCGCCGTCCACGTTGGAGACGAAATGGCAGCGCGGACCGTCGGCGTCGGGCGAGAGCGCGCGCGTCGCCATCGCCGGGCCCAGGTCGGAGCCGCCGATGCCGATATTGACCACGTCGGCGAAGGGCGCGCCGCCGGCGCCCGCGGCGCGGCCGGCGCGCACGTCCTCGGCGAAGGCGAGCACGCGCCCTAGGGTCTCGTGGACCAGCGGCGCGACGCGCACGCCCGCGACCTCGGTCGGCGCCTGCGGGCCGGCGCGCAGCGCGGTGTGCAGCACGGCACGGCCCTCGGTGAGGTTGATCGGCTCGCCGGCGAGCATGGCGTCGCGCTTGGCCTCGATCCCGGCGGCGCGCGCCAGCCGCAACAGAGCCGCCACCGCGGGCTGGTCGATCTTCTCCTTCGAGAAGTCGAGGGTGAGATCGTCGAGCCGCGCCGAGAACCGCTCGAAGCGCGTCGCATCATCGGCGAAGAGATCGCGCAGATGCGCGCGCCTCAGCCGGTCCGCCTCGCGCGAGACGGCGCTCCAGGCCTCCTCAAGGGTCATGGCATCGCTCTCCAGTCAAAGACGACGGTCGCTCGTGCGGGGACGGCCATAGCCTAATCGAGAGCGGTCGCCGAATAAACCGGGCGCCGCCGCGCGCGAAGGCGACAATGCCGGTGGCGCCGGCGAGGCTTTTCCATTAGATTTTCGCGACGCCCTGGTGGCGCGGCATGGGGGATACCGCATCCCCCCGCCGGAAGAGATCGCTGCAAGACGACAAGGACGCGGAGCTGGCGCGCGGAGCTGGCGCGCGGTGCGATCGGCGCCGCCGGGGGCATTGGCGCCGCGGGAATTTTCTGCGCAGGGATTTTCTGCGCTGGGATTTTCTTTGCAGGAGATGTCCTGCGCAGGAAATGTCGCGGAGATGCCGCAGAGAAGTCGCGGAGAAATCGCGGCGGGCCCAAACGGCCGGCAGGATCCGGCCATACAAACCGGGAGGAGATTATGGCTCACAAATATTCCGGCGGATGCGAGCACATCCACACCCATTCCGACAGCGACCCGGTGGACAACCACGTCTGCCACTGCTCGGTGTGCAAGCGGGTGACCGGCCAGGACACGACCC
>JAWWCG010000905.1:0-1562 GCA_033720555.1 Kiloniellales bacterium
CCCCCTTGAGATGAAAAAGCGACCGGAGATCTCGGCCGCATTGCGCCGTGCCGCCGCCTCAAAACGCAGCCACGCCGCCGTCGCTGCGGGGATCGGCGGCTCCTTCGAACACGCCGGACGGCCGTCGAACGATCGCGCCCGCATGTCCCATCACCGGATCGAAGGCCGCAACCAGCTCGACATCGTGGCCCGCCGAGCGCAAGCGCTCCACGACCTCGCGCGCGAACCTATCCTCGACGCGCAGGTTGATTTTCGGCGCGCCCCAAGTCCGCCCGAGCAGCCAGCGCGGCGCCGTGACGGCGGCCTGCAGTTCCTGCCCGAACGCGGCGTAGCGCGTGAAGATCGCGGCCTGGGTCTGGGGCTGTCCGTCGCCCCCCATGGTGCCATAGACCATCGTCCGGCCATCGGCGAACACCGCGAGCGGCGGCTGGATGGTGTGGAACGGCTTGCGGCCCGGCGACAGGCTGTTGCGGCCTGCAGCCGCCAAATCGAACGTGGTGCCTCGGTTCTGCCACGTGATGCCGGTTCTCGGCAACACCACGCCCGAGCCGAACTCCCAGTAGAGGCTCTGGATGCAGCTGACGGCGCGGCCCTCGCCGTCGATGGCGCCCAGCCAGACGGTATCGCCGGCGTCGCTCTCGCCGCTCCAGGGCAAGGCCTGCGCTCCGTCGATCCGTCGCGCCATGTCCTCGAGAGCGGCGGGAGCGAGGAAGTCGGCGGCCTGCGCCGCCATAAAGGCCGGATCGGTGACATGGGCGTCGCGCACGCCAAACGCCTGCTTCGTCGCCTCCACGAGACCATGGACGAAGGCATAGCTCTCCGCCTCGGCGCACGCCAGGCGCTCGAAGACCCCAAGAATCATGAGCGACGCCACGCCTTGGGTCGGCGGCGGCAGGTTGTAAACGGTGGCACCGTGGGTCTCGAGCCGCAACGGCTCGACGTAGGCCGCGCTATGGCGCGCCAGATCTTCCGCGCCCAAGGGGCTGCCGGCGCCGGCCAGGTCGGCGGCGATGTCCGCCGCGACCGCCCCGCCGTAGAAATCGCCAAGGCCGGCTCCGGCCAGCCGCTCCAGGGTCTCGGCCAGGGCCGGCTGGCGGAACAATGCGCCCACCGCCGGCGGCTGGCCGGCCGGCAGATAGTGGCCGGCGAAGCCCGGAACCTCTTCCAAGTCCTGCTTCGTCTGGCACGTGTTATCGTGCTGGCTGCGCGTGACCGGGACGCCGTGGCGGGCATGATGGATGGCGTCCTCGAACAAGCGCGCCAGAGACATGCAGCCACCGGCCGCCCGGCCGATCTCCAGGGCCGCCTGCCAGCCCGAAACGGCGCCGGCCACGGTAATGGCCGCGAGTGGTCCGCGCGCCGGGATCGTCTCGCAGCCGCAATCGCGAAAGAAGGCGAGGTCCACCGCCTGGCCGGCGCGGCCGCAGGCGTCGATCCCGACCGGCGGCTTGGCGCTTTCCTTGATAAGCCAGAAGCTGTCGCCCCCGATGCCGTTCATGTGGGGATAAACCACGGCCACCGTCGCGACCGCCGCGATCATGGCCTCAATGGCGTTTCCCCCC
>JAWWCG010000906.1:0-1559 GCA_033720555.1 Kiloniellales bacterium
CACGGGCCAGGGCACCGCGGGCCAGGGCACGATGGGTCAACGCACCACGGGCCAGGGCGCCACGGGCCAAGGCACCATGGGCCAGGGCATGATGGGCCGAGACATGCCGATGATGCCGGGCATGGATAGGCTCATGATGCCCGCCATGGATGCCGAGCGCGGCCGGCGGCTGTTCGCCAGCAAGGGATGCGTCGCCTGCCACGCGGTCAACGGCGTGGGCGGTCACGACGCGACGCCGCTCGACGCCCACACCATGACGCGGGTCATGAATCCCTTCGATTTCGCCGCCAAGATGTGGCGCATGGCGCCGATGATGATCTACGCCCAGGAAGAGGCGCTGGGCGAGCAGATTCTGTTCACCGGCGAGGAGCTGGCCGACATCATCGCCTTCGTCCACGACGACGAAGAGCAGCATAAGTTCTCCGAGGCGGACATTCCGCCGAAGATCCGCGAATGGATGGGGCACAGCCATGGCGAGCCGGGCGGCGGCGCCGGGGCGCATGGCGAGGAACTGGGGCCGACCCACCACCACGACGAAGAGGAGGACGACGACGCCCACGGCGACGATTAGCGGCGCCGCCTACCCGGCCGGCCCCACGTAGCCCTCGTACTTGAGCGAGGTCATCATGCCCGCGGCCATATGGTAGAGGTGATGGCAGTGCAGCGCCCAGTGGCCGGGGTTGTCGGCGTCGAAGGCGAGGGTGACCGATTGCTGCGGCGGCACCAGCACGGTGTCGCGCACCGCGCCGAGGAAGCGCGCCCCGTCGATCGCCACCATTTGGAAATGATGGCCGTGAAGATGGATCGGATGCGGCATGGCCGTGCGGTTCCGCAGGACCATCTCGACGCGCTCGCCCGCCGCGACGACCAAGGGGTCCCTGGGGTCGTAGGATTTCCCGTCGAAGCCCCAGAAATAGCCGGCGTGGCGGCCGGTCATGTCGACCGATAGCGTGCGATCGGCCGGCCGCGCGGGCAGGGCCGACGTGGCCGAGAGGCGGCGTTCGAGCGCCAGGTTCAGGGCGCGCGCCTTGTGCTTGGCGTGGCCCGGCACCTTGCGCACCGGGGCGTTTCTGGTGGCAAGGATGATCCCCGTGCGGGCCACGTCGTCCTCGCGTTGGGCCAGGATCGGATAGGCGCCCTCGCCGGCGGGCAGCCGCAAGGCGACGTCGACCCTCTGGGCGATCGCGAGGTCGAAGGACTGGCCGTGGACCGGCGTCACCGGGTTGCCGTCGACGGCGACCAGCGCGCCCTCGATCGCGCCGAGATCCAGCAGGAAGTTGCTGGCCGCCGCCGCGTTGATGAGGCGCAGCCGCACCCGCGCGCCGGGCTCAACGCGCACGACCTCCGGGTCGTTCAGCGTCCGGTCGTTGGCGAGATAGGCGTCGAAATCGACGTCGTTGACGTGCGCCATCGCGCCCGGGGCGTTCGCCGTCGGCTGGCCCATAGGGTCCGTTTCGGGCATCTGCATACCGCCGTGCAGCCCGGTTTGCCCGCCGCCGGACTCGGTCATGGCCATGCCGGACCCGTGCCCGCCCGGCATCTGCCCGCCCGGCATTTGC
>JAWWCG010000907.1:0-1555 GCA_033720555.1 Kiloniellales bacterium
ACCGCCGGCCGCGCCTCGATCGTATCGAACCAGCGCTTGACGTTGGGGAAGTCGTCGCGTTCCCAGCCTTGGCGGCGCATGGGCCGCGCCCAGGGCCAGCAGGCGATGTCGGCGATGGAGTAGTCGCCGCCGAGATAGTCGGCCTCGGCGAGGCGGCGGTCCATGACGGCGTAGAGGCGGCCGACCTCGTTGGCGTCGCGCTCGATGGTCCGGAAAATGACTCTGACCCCACTACTGTCCGGGTGTTGGTGGTCGATTCGGTTATAACTGGTTCTGTTTCAACCATTTTTGGGGATTTTGACCTGTCATCGACTTGAACGTCGGTGACGCGGTTCGCCATCCTTGTGGTGCTTCGGCCGAAAGGATGGCTCATGTACACCGGCAAGACCGTGTTCGCGCAGGTCATCGACCACCTGCCCATGCATACCTTCCGTCGCGGCGTCGCGCGCTACGGCGGAAACCGCAAACTCAAGAGCTTCTCGTGCCTCGATCAGTTTCTGTGCATGGCCTTCGCGCAGATCACCTACCGTGAAAGCCTGCGCGACATCGAGGCCTGTCTGCGCGCCCAACAGAGCAGGCTCTATCACATGGGCATCCGCGGCCGGGTCTCGCGCAGCACCCTGGCCGACGCCAACGAGAAGCGCGATTGGCGCATTCACGCCGATCTCGCCCAGGCCCTGATCGCCATCGCGCAGCCGCTGTACGCCGAGGATCGCTTCGCCGTCGATCTCGCCGAGACCGTCTACGCGCTCGACGCCACCACCATCGATCTCTCGCTCACCCTGTTCCCGTGGGCGCCGTTCCAGCGCTCCAAGGCCGCCGTCAAGCTCCATACCCTGCTCGACCTGCGCGGCAACATCCCCGCCTTCATCCACGTCACCGGCGCGCACTGGCACGACTCCTGGGTGCTCGACGAACTGGTTCCCGAGCCCGGCGCGTTCTACGTCATGGACCGGGGCTACATCGATTTCTCTCGGCTCTACGCGTTCAACCTGTCGGGCGCCTGCTTCGTCGTCCGCGGCCGCGCCAACTTCAAGTTCCGCCGGCTCTATTCCCATGCCATCGACAAGGCCACCGGCCTCAAGTGCGATCAGACCATCCGCACCGCCGGCATCGATTCCGCCACCGACTATCCCGTCAAGCTCAGGCGCATCCGATACCGCGACGCCGACAGCGGCCGGACCTTCACCTTCCTCACCAACAACTTCGTCTTGCCGGCGCTGACTGTCGCCGAGCTCTACAAATGCCGCTGGCAGATCGAGCTGTTCTTCAAATGGATCAAGCAGCACCTGCGCATCAAGCGCTTCTTCGGCACCTCCGAGAACGCCGTCAAGACGCAAGTCTGGATCGCCGTCTCGGTCTACCTCCTCGTCGCCATCCTCAAAAAGCGCCTCGGACTCGACGCCAGCCTCTACACTATTCTCCAGATCCTCAGCGTCACCGCCTTCGAACGAACTCCGCTAAATCAAATACTTACCGACGCCGAACCCCTAAAGCACCACCCCCTCCCAGACAACCAATTGAATTTATTCGACTAACAACCGGACAGTAGTGC
>JAWWCG010000908.1:0-1547 GCA_033720555.1 Kiloniellales bacterium
GTTCGGCGTGTCGGTCTTCAGGAAGTCGTCCATGCGAAGGCCGAAGTTGGCGTGCATATGCGGTTGGCCGGACAGCGAGACGGCGGCCACGGTGTTGCCGTAGTAGCCGCGCCATCGCGAGATCAGCTTGCGGCGCTGCGGCTCTCCGCGCGCCATGTTTCGCGCCCAGAGGAACTTGATCATCGCGTCGTTAGCCTCGGAGCCGGAGCACTGGAACATCGCCTTGTCCATGGGCACCGCGGCCATCGCGGTCAGGCGCTTGGCGAGCTCGGCCACCTTGGGGTGAGAGCGCCCGTAGAAGGTCGGCGCGTAGGGCAGAACGTCCATCTGCGCCTTGGCGGCGCGGGCCAGGCGGTCGTTGTGATAGCCGAGCGATACGCAGCCGAGGCCGGAGAAGCCGTCGATCAGATCCCGTCCGTCGTCGCTCCGGATACGCACGCCATCGCCGGAGACGATCACCGCCGTCGGGCCCGTGCGCGCATGGGAGCGCAGGTCCGTCTGCCCATGGACGTGAAAGCTCCGGTCGGTCTCTCGTGTCTCGAGGGTCGTGGTCGCTGGATCGATGGTCACAGTGCTCGCCTCCGCTTCGCTTGAGGCCCGACTCTCCGAAATGCTTGACTTAAGCACAACTTCAATTATGGGATGATTTCGTGAAATTAATTCAGCTTGCGCCATGGCCGGACCGGTTCTCGAAATCAGGCACCTACAGATGATCCGCGCGATCGGCCGCACCGGCCGGGTGACGGACGCCGCCGACGAGCTCGGGCTGACCCCCTCCGCCCTGTCGCACCGCATCAAGGAGGCCGAGCGCCGGCTCGGCGTGCGGCTGTTCGACCGTCTTCACAAGCGGCTGCGGATGACCGACGCGGCGAAGTATCTCGCCGAGGTCAGCGACCGCTTGATCAAAGAGATCGAGCTGGTGGAAGCCGACGTCCGCAAGATGAACGACGGCGTCGATTTCGTCGTCCGGATCACGGTGGAGGCCTATAGCTCCTACCACTGGCTGCCGAAATTCCTGACCCATTTCCGCAAGCATGTGCGCGGTATCGACATCCAGGTGATCGCCGGCGCCCGGCAGGATCCTCTGCTCGCCCTGACGAACCGGCACGTCGACCTGGTGGTCGTCTCCGGCACGCCGTTCGAGCGCGAGACCAAAGCCTGGCCGCTGTTCGAAGACCCCTTGGTCTTCATCACGGCGCCCGACCATCCGCTGGGAAAGAAGCCTTTCATTTGCGCCAAGGACATCGAGAACGAAACCTTCATCACCTACACCAAGGTGCCCGAGCCGGATCGCGAATTCGCCCGGCTGTTCCGCGCCGAGGGTCACTATCCCCATTGGAGCGCCATCGTCGAGGTGCCGGAAGCCATCGTCGAGCTGGTCGCCGCCGGCCAAGGAACCAGCGTGTTGGCGGGCTGGGCCATGCAGCCCCATGTCGATAGCGGGCGAATCGCCGCGACCCAGGTCGGCGCCGAGGGGCTCATGATCCCCTGGCAGGCGCTGATCCGCGAGGACGAGCCGGCCGACGGGCCGGTGGCGAGCGCGGCCA
>JAWWCG010000909.1:0-1542 GCA_033720555.1 Kiloniellales bacterium
CGAGCTGGCGGCGCTCACCTATCAGCGCTCGCGCCTGGTCCGCTCCTGGACCCACCTGGAGCGCCAGCGCGGCGGCTTCGGCTTCTTGGGCGGTCCCGGCGAGAGCCAGTTGGAGATCGACCGCCGCCTGATCGGCGAGCGTATCGCGCGGATCAAGAGCGACCTGGAGCAGGTCAAGCGGACCCGGGCGCTGCACCGCCGGGCGCGGCGGCGGGTGCCCTATCCCGTGGTCGCGCTGGTCGGCTACACCAACGCCGGCAAGTCGACCCTGTTCAACCGGCTCACCCAGGCCGAGGTGGTGGCCGAGGACATGCTCTTCGCGACCCTCGATCCGACCATGCGCCGGCTGGCGCTGGACGACGGGCGCGAGATCATCCTGTCCGACACAGTCGGCTTCATCTCCGATCTGCCGACCGACCTGGTCGCCGCCTTCCGGGCGACCCTGGAGGAGGTGACGGAGGCCGATCTCATCCTGCACGTGCGCGACATCGCCCACCCGGACAGCGAGGCCCAGCGCCGCGACGTCGAGGCGGTGCTGAGCAATCTCGGCCTCGCGGGGGAGAGCGCGGAGGGCGACGGCACGCCCCGGCTCGAGGTGCTCAACAAGATCGACCTCCTGAGCCCGGACGCCCGCGCGGTGCTCGAGCGGCAGCTCGAGCGGCGCGACGGCGCGGTCACCGTCTCGGCGCTGACCGGCGAGGGCCTGGCCGACCTCACTCGGGCCATCGCGCGCCAACTGTCGCGCCCCAGGGACACCGTGCGGCTGACCGTGCCGCTCAGCCACGGCGCCGATCTCGCCTGGCTCTACGCCAACGGCCAGGTCCTGAGCCGCGAGGACGACGAGGCGAGCGCCCACCTCCTGGTGCAGCTCGATCCCGCCGACCTGGCTCGCTTCGAGCATCGCCGAAGCGCTTCCTGAACTTCGCGCGCGCCCGTCCGCCGCTGCGCGCGCGCGGCGGTCCGCTCGCTTTCCCGCGCGCGTCAAATGGGGTAAGAGCCCCGGCATGTCGATCGACCCAGCGACGGTCACGCGCTTCATCGAGGAGACCGCGGCGGAGGAAATCCTGCCGCGGTTTCGCCGCCTGGCCGATCACGAGGTGCGCGCCAAGGAAGGCGGCGAGCTGGTCACCGCGGCCGACGTCGCCGGCGAGGCGGTGCTGACCGGCCGCCTTCGCGATTACCTGCCGGGCTCGCAGGTCGTGGGCGAGGAGGCGGCCGCCGAACGCCCGGAAGTGCTGGGCCTGCTGCGGGGCGAAGATCCGGTGTGGCTGATCGACCCGGTCGACGGCACCGCCAACTTCGCCGCCGGCCGCCCGACCTACGCCGTGATGGTCGCCCTGGTCCGGCGGGGCCTGATCGCGGGCGCCTGGATCCACGAGCCGAGCCTGGCGCGCACCGCGGTGGCCGAGGCGGGCGGCGGCGCCTGGATCGGCGAGACCCGGCTGCGGGCGGCCGCGGGCCTGCCGCTCTCCGAGATGCGCGGCACGCTCCACGCCGGGAACTTCGGCAGCCCGGCGCTGCGCCGGCGCATCCAGAGCGAAC
>JAWWCG010000910.1:0-1541 GCA_033720555.1 Kiloniellales bacterium
ATCACGGAGCTGGCCTACGTCTATTTCAGCAGCACGGCCGTGGCGGCGATGGCCGGCACCGGCTCCTCCCTGGGCGATTTCGGCGTGTTCTACGATACCATCCGCGACGATTTCTGGGGGCCGGACTCCGCCGCCCGGGTGGCGGTATGGGGGATCCCCATGCTCGTGCTCTCGATCATCTCGGCGGTCACCCAGCCGGCGGCGCGCTAGAAAAGCGCCGGCGCCGCCTACGCCCGGCCGACCGCCAAGCCGCCTTCGCCAAGCCGCCTTCGCCAAGCGGGCGTCGCCAAGCGGGCGTCGCCAAGAGGGTGTCGCCGGCCCGGAAAGGCGTCGGGCCGAGTTTTCCATTGCCCTAGGGCCGGCAAAGGCTATATACCCGGGCGCCGTAACAGGGGCTCCGTGCCGCCTGATTTCGATGCGGCTGTGGCGGAATTGGTAGACGCGCAGCGTTGAGGGCGCTGTGGGGGAAACCCCGTGGAGGTTCAAGTCCTCTCAGCCGCACCACTCCGCCGCGATGGGTGCGCGAAATCAGGGGCCAGGCTCCGACCGGGCCGTGGTTCGGCCCCGCCCGCGGCTGTGGCGGAATTGGTAGACGCGCTAGCTTCAGGTGCTAGTTCCCGTACGGGAGTGGAGGTTCGAGTCCTCTCAGCCGCACCATATCTCGAAAAAAATTCTCCGGCTTATCGCCTGGCTTGACCAGGTGCGCGGCGCGGCGCCAGGGCCTCGTCCTCGACCCGGATCCGCGCCGCCAAGAGGCCGGCGTTGGCCAGGGAGAAGCCGAGCGCCAGCGCCCAGGCGCCGAAGGCGAGCGGCAGGACGGCGATCTCGGCCGCCACGATCAGATAGTTGGGATGCTTGAGCCAGCGGTAGGGGCCGCGGCGCACCAGCGGCGCGCCCGGCAGGGTGATCACCCGCGTGGTCCAGAAGCGCCCGAGGCTCGCCACCGCCCACAGCCGCGCCGCCTGCAGCAGCAGATAGACGGCGATCAGGGGCCAGATGACCGGCGCCTCGGGCGGCACCAGGAAGAACACCGCGGCCAGCCAGGCGGCGTGGAGCAGCACCAGAAGGGGATAGTGGCGCCGGCCGTGCTCGATGGCGCCCGCGGCGAGGAGCCGCCGGCTGTTGCGATTGGCGTAGACCAGCTCCGCCGCCCGCTGGAGCGCCACCAGCAGGACGACGATCTGCGGCACGCCGAGCGCTTCGCTCACCGCACGTCCATCACCAGGAAGGCGGCGGTGAAGCCGGGCCCGAGGGACGACACCAAAAGGCGGCCGCGCGGCCGGTCGGCGAGCATCCGTTCCAGGACGAACAGCACCGAGGCGGCGGACATGTTGCCGTAGTGCCGCAGTACCTCGCGCGCCCGCCCCATGGACCCGCTCGCCAGGCCGAGCACCTCCTCGAAGGCGCCGACCACCTTGGCGCCGCCCGGATGCACGACGTAACCGGAGAGGTCGTCGCGGCTCAGGCCGTGGCGCTCCAGGAAGTCGTCGAGGGCCTCGAGGTAGTGGGCCCGGATCAGGTTGGGGATGTCCTTGGAGAAC
>JAWWCG010000911.1:0-1541 GCA_033720555.1 Kiloniellales bacterium
CACCACGATCATGGTGAGAGCCATGGTGCCGAAACGACGAACGATGAAGACCAACATGGCGACAACCCTCTTTGGCGTTACCCGGCGGCGTTACCCGGCGGCGTTACCCGGCGGCGTTACCCGGCACACGGCAGGCTCGACGGCGCGCCCGCCCGCCGCGCACGGCCTCGGCCCGGGCGAGGCTCGCGCCAGCCAGTCAGAGACGTGAAGATGCCAGGAGCCCGGCCGCTCGCTTCGCTCCGCGCCTTGGCGCGCTGCGGCGGCCAGGCAGGGCCCGCTCGCAAACGGGCGCTATGCGCCGGCCAGGTCCTGTTCGAAACCTGCCGCATCGCCTCCCAGTCCCATCCTCTGCTCCCTTGCCGGTGGTGCGCCGGTTATGCCCGGGTCTTCAGTTCATGTGATGGCTTAAGGAAACCTAACAAACTTTACCGGCCGCTGTAACCCGCTAGTTGCGGGATTGCGACATGTCCCGTCGTCCTCGCGAAAAAGCCGGCGCCGCGGCCGGTCATCCCGTGCGGTCGTCGAGGCGGGTTCGGATCACCACCTCGCTTTGCAGGGTGCGGTGAACCGGGCACTTGTCGGCGATCTCCAGCAGGCGCGCGCGCTGCTCGGCGTCCAGCTCGCCGTCGACGGCGAGGCTGCGGTCGATCCGGTCGAGGCGTCCGGACTTGGTCTCGCAGTCCGCGCAATCCTCGGCGTGGATCCGGTCGTGGGCCAGGGTGACGGTGACCCGCGACAGCGGCCAGCCCTTGCGCTCGGCGTAGAGGCGCAAGGTCATGGAGGTGCAGGCGCCGAGCCCGGCCAGAAGCAGGTCGTAGGGGGCCGGCCCGCTGTCGGCGCCGCCGACCGAGACCGGCTCGTCGGCCCGCATCTGGTGCGCCCCGACGGCGATGCGCTGGGCGAAGGTGCCCTCCCCGGCTTCCTGCACCACCACGGTGCCGGGCGCCGCCGTCAAGGGCGCCGGCTCGCTCCGGCCGAGATAGCGCCCGGCCCAGGCCGCCAGCACCTCCGCGACGTAGGCCGCGTCCTCGCGCCGGCTCAGGAGGTGATCGGCGTCGTCCAGGGAGACGAAGCTCTTCGGATGCTTGGCCGCGGCGAAGATCCGCCCGGCGTTCTCGATCCCGACCGTCGCGTCGCGCGGCGCGTGAAACACCAGGAGGGCCTTGCGCAGGCCGCCGATCGCCGCCTCGAGGCGCGTCGCCTCGATATCCTCGAGGAACTGCTTCTTGATGGTGAAGGGCCGGCCGGCGAGCAGCACCTCGGCCTCCCCCCTCGCCTCGATCTCCGGGCCGGCCTCTTGGAAGAGATGGCGCACGTGGGCGGGCTCGGCCGGCGCGCCGATGGTGGCCACCGCCGCGGCTTCCGGGATCCGCCCCGCCGCCGCCAGAACCGCGGCGCCACCCAGGCTGTGCCCGATGATGATCTTGGGCGCCTCGTGGGCCTCGCGCAGATGGTCGGCGGCGGCCACCAGGTCGTCCACGTTCGAGGAAAAGTTGGTGTTGGCGAACTCGCCCTCGCTGTGGCCCAGGCCGGTGAAGTCG
>JAWWCG010000912.1:0-1540 GCA_033720555.1 Kiloniellales bacterium
GCCCTGGCCGCGCATCGTCCTCGCCGAGATGGCGGACAAGCTCACTCAGGCGGAGGTCGCCGCGATCGCCTTCGACATCGTCTTCGCCGAGCCGGACCGTAGCTCGCCGGACCAGATCCTCGGCTTGTGGCCGCAGACGCTCGAGGTGTTGGCGCTGCGCGAATCGGTCGCCGCCCTGCCGCCGCACGACGAGGTCTTCGCCGACGCGCTGGCCGAGGCGCGCGCGGTCACCGGCTTCGTCGCCAAGCACAGCGGGCCCGGTGGCCAGCCGGCCAAGCGGGCGACCTTCGCCACGGCGGGCGACGACCCGGCGCCCTTCGTTCCGACATTCCAGACGGCGGTGGTCAATCTCCCCGGCCTGGAATCGTCGGCGATCGGCAACGGGGCACTCAACAACCTGCCCGACCGCGACCAGATCGTGCGCCGGGTGCCGCTGGTCCTGCGGGTCGGCGACACGCTCTACCCCGGCCTGGCGGCGGAGTCCCTGCGCGTCGCGCAGGGCGCGCGCACCGACGTCATCAAGTCCTCCGGGGCGAGCGGCGTGCTGTCCTTCGGCCAGCAGACCGGCGTCGATTCCATCAAGATCGGCCAGTTCGCCATTCCGACCGATGCCAACGGCCGCATCCTGGTCTATTACACCGGCCACAAGCCGGAGCGCTACATCTCGGCATGGGAGGTCCTGGAGGACGACTTCGATCCCGGGCGCGTGGCGGGCCAGATCGTGTTCATCGGGACCAGCGCGCCCGGCCTGCTCGACCTGCGGGCGACGCCCCTGGAAGCCAACCTCCCGGGGGTCGAGATTCATGCCCAGGTGGTCGAGCAGATCATCGACGGCGACTTCCTCTATCGGCCGAGCTACGCCAACGCCGGCGAGACGCTTTACATTCTGGTCCTCGGTTTACTGCTGACCTGGCTGTTGCCGCGGATCGGCGCAGCCGGCAGCGTGCTCCTGGGCGGGGTCGCCACGGCCGCGGTCGTCTGGGGCTCGTGGTACGGCTTCAGCGAACACGGCTGGATGATCGATCCGATCTCGCCGTCGTTCATGGTGCTCGTGGTCTTCGCGGCGGAATCAGCTCTGTCCTATTTCCGCTCCGAAGCGTCGCGTCAGCAGGTGCGCTCGGCCTTCGGACGCTATCTCTCGCCGGTGGTGGTCGAGCGCCTGGCCGAGCATCCCGAGCGCCTGCAGCTCGGCGGCGAGATGCGCAACATGACCGTCATGTTCGCCGACATTCGCGGCTTCACGACCATCTCCGAGCGGTTCAAGGACGACCCGCAGAAGTTGACCAGCCTGATCAACCGCTTCCTCACGCCGATGACCGAGATCGTGCTGAAGTGCGGCGGCACAATCGACAAGTACATCGGCGACTGCCTCAGGGCCTTCTGGAATGCGCCGCTCGACGACGAAGACCACGCCGCCCATGCCTGCCAGGCCGCCATGGACATGCTGGCGAGGGTCGGTCCGCTCAACGAGGAGCTGGCCGAGGAGTTCGGCCTGGGCGGCCCGCAGGACGGCGAGGATCCGGCGGCGCTCTACCAAACC
>JAWWCG010000913.1:0-1539 GCA_033720555.1 Kiloniellales bacterium
CGGCCCGCACCCCCGCCCGGCCACCCCTAGCATAGGATGGCATGGGTGGCCGGTGCGGGCCGGTGCGGGCCGGTGCGGGCCGGTGCGATTCCACGTGAGTGGAAAATGCTCTAGCCCCGCGGCGCTGCCGCCTGCATGGCAGGGTTGCGGCCCCGGCGTTTGTCGGCGCCGGCGGGAGGGTGCTATGCCTCGGTCTCGCGGCGCCCAGCTCGGGCGGCCCCGCAGCGGGGCGCTTAGGCCCGCGGCACCGGGAGCGTGCAGCGGGCATGAGCGTCGCAGCCCTCTACCTCGCCGTCGTCCTCGTCTGGGGGACGACCTGGATCATGATCAGCTTCCAGATCGGCGTCGTGCCGCCGGAGGTCTCGGTCGCCTACCGCTTCGCCATCGCCGCCGCGCTGATGTTCGCCTGGGCGGGCCTGCGCGGCCTGCCGCTCAGGTTCCGGGCGCGCGATCACCTCTTCATCGCGCTCCAGGGCGCGCTCATCTTCTCCACCAACTTCGTGCTGTTCTATCTGGCCGCCCTCGATCTCGCGACCGGGCTGCTCGCCGTCGTCTTCTCGACCGCCTCCATCCTGACGATGCTGTTCAGCGCTGTGCGCCAGCGCCGGCCGCCGCCGGCGCGCGCGCTTGGCGGCGCGGCGCTCGGCAGTTGCGGCATCGCCCTGGTGTTCTGGCCGGAGATCGCCGCCTTTTCGCTCTCCTCGGGCGCCGGCCTCGGCCTCGTCCTGTCGCTCGGCGGCACCGTCAGCTTCTCGCTGGGCGGCCTGGTGGCGGCGCGCAACCAGGCGGCCGGCCTGTCGGTGCGCGGCACCACGGCCTGGGCCATGACCTACGGCACCGTGCTTTTGAGCCTCTTCGTGGCCGCGCGCGGCGCCCGCTTCACCTTCGATCCCAGCTTCGCCTACGTCGGCTCCCTGGCCTTTCTGGCGGTGGTCGGCTCGGTGGTCGCCTTCGCCTGCTATTTCGCCTTGTTGGAGCGTATCGGCCCGGAGCGCTCGGCCTACGCCACGGTGCTGTTCCCGGTGGTCGCGCTGGTCGTCTCGACGCTGTTCGAGGGCTATCAGTGGACCGCCATGGCGCTCGTCGGGGTCGCCCTGACCTTGGCCGGCAACCTGCTGGTGCTGGCCCGGCCGCGGGCGGCGCTGCTGCGCGCCTGAGCCGGCGCCGCTGCGCCCCTCTCTATCGCTCGGCCCGCCTCCCCACCCGACCACCCCTCAAGCATACTGTCGTGGGTGGGCGGGTGGGGAGGCGGACCTGCGCGAAGGCAAGACCTTCCAGACCACGGCGTTCCTCAGGTCGGTGTCCTCCAGCGCCCGGTCGGTCTTGACGCCATAGGCGATGAGCCGCTCCAAGCCGGCCTTGGGCAGGAAGGCGCGGCCGGGGTCGCCGACCAGGACCGTCGCGCCGCGCTCGGCGAGGCGCCTGAGCCAGGGCTCGAGCCGCGCCGCCAGCGCGCGCTCGTAGAACACGTCGCCGGCCAGGACCAGGTCCCAGTCGGCGCTGGCGGCGTTGGGGGCCTCGGCGGCCCCGTCGATCCCG
>JAWWCG010000914.1:0-1537 GCA_033720555.1 Kiloniellales bacterium
ACGGCGCTCTTCGTGAACTTCGATCCCAGCGAGCCCTTCGGCGACATCAATCGCGACCGAAGGCGCTCGGGCGATCGCGGCAGGGGGAGCACCTCCAACGGCGGTGGCGGCGGCAACGGCGGCGGCGGCAATGGCGGTGGCAACGGCGGCGGTAATGGCGGCGGGAGCGGCGGCTCCGGCGGTGGCGGCTCCGGCGGCGGCGGCAGCGGCGGCGGCGGGTCCGGCAGAAGGTAGCCCGAGGTGCTGACGGAACGTTTTGGGGCGGCTGACCGTGACCACCTTGGACGAGTCTGATCGGAACATCCTGGCGAAACGAGTGTGCGGCGAATCCCGCCTTGTCGGCCCCGTTGCGCTCAAGACCATTCTGATTTTCGGCGCCGTGCAGGCCGTGCTGGCCGTCCTGCATATAGCGGTCGCCTGGCAGGACGACGGGGCCTTGCCCGGTCGGCTGACCCGATTCTTCCACCTGGATCGGGAGGGCAATCTTCCGACCTGGTTCGCCGCGACCCAGTTCCTTTGCTTGGCAGCCGCGTTCTTCTGGCTCTATCTCCGAGATCGGCGGGGGCCCGGGTCCCGCAGCCATTGGCTCTGGGGGATCTGCGCGGCCGGCGCCGTGCTGCTCTCGCTCGACGAGGGCGCGGCGCTGCACGAGCTCCTGGGCACCTTGTTGGGCCTAGCCTTCGCCCGGGCGCCCGCCGGCACGTGGCTGAACGACCTGGAGGCCTTCCCGTCCTACTATTGGATCTTGATCTATGTGCCCATCGCGCTCCCCCTGGCCGTCGTCCTCGTCGTTTCGGTGGCCAGGCGCCTCGGCACCAATCGATACCTGCTCGTCGCCGGGGCCTTGTCCTATGTCTCGGGCGCTCTCGTCCTGGATTTCCTGGAGGGGCGCTACGGCACCACCGATCACACCGGCGTGCCGATCGTCCTGAACGGCGTGCCCTATCTGCTGGACATCTTCCTGATCGAGGAAATGCTCGAGATGTTCGGCGTCACGCTGGTCTTGAGCGCGATCGTGCAACAGGCCGCGTCGCTCGCGCGGCGCGCGGGAAAACGCGCACGGTGACCGCGCGGCGGGCGCCCGCCCGGCCCGTCACTTCAGTCCGGCCGCGGCCATGAAGTTCTCGTAGAGCCGGCGGGCGTCGCGGTTGAACCCGGCCAGGTTCGCCGCGGCCTCGGCCTTGAAGCGCGGCAAAGCGTCGGCGCCCAGAGTGTCCTCCAGGGCCGCCCGGTAGGCCGGCACCGCGGCCCACTCGTCCACCGTCGTCGCCGTGATCTCCACGTGGTACTGCAGGCTGAAGGCCCGCTGGCCGAACGCCAGGGCCTGGACCCGGCAGGCCGGCGAGGACGCGAGAACACGCGCCCCCTCGGGCGGCCGCGTCACTTCCGCCCCGTGCCACTGCAGGCACTTGCCGTGGCGCGCGAGACCGCGAAAGAAGCGGCTCGCCTCCCCCTCGTCGCTCAGCTCCACGTCGAGCACGCCGATCTCCGGCGTCGCGGCCTTGGCGACCGCGCCGCCCAGCGCCTCGGCGAGGAG
>JAWWCG010000915.1:0-1535 GCA_033720555.1 Kiloniellales bacterium
CCGCGCGCTTGGCGCGCCGGGCGGAGCCGCCCTTGCCGCCGCCGGCGCTGAGCTCGCTGGGGCGCCGGCCGGCGCGCGGGGAGCGCGTCTTGCGATTGGCCATGATGATCGTTTCCCGGTCCGCTCGAAGCGCAGGCGGGCCTATCTAACCGCCCGCGCAGCCGCGTGCAACGCCGGTGTCGCGCCTCTCGGCGCGCCGCCGCCGCAGGCTCGCCCACGATGTCGACCGGCCCGGCGCAAACTTTCGGTCGGGCGTGCGTTGCGTCGCGCGGGCTTTTCGTTGATCTTCATCAATGCGCCTGGGTTGGGAGGGTCCTACCGTCATCGTTCGAGGAGGAAGCCGCAATGTCAGGGAAACGATACTGCGTGACCTTCTACAAGACGGTCACGACAGACGACGGCCACGACAGGGAAATATGCCAACAGGCGATCGAGGTGCTGGCCCGCGACGAGCAAGACGCTGCCGATTGCGCAAAGAGCGAGTTCTGTCGTCGCCGCGGCTTGGCGAATTGGTCGTGGCATTCGGATCGTTTCGAGATCGAGAAAATCGTTCGCCCTTCATGAGCTGGTCCGCCCTCGGGCCTCTCGGACGCGCTGCGCGCTTCCATCCGAGGCCGAGGACGGGCGTTTCGGTCAGGAAAGGCCCGGACACGATCGATCCCGACAGGATCCTTTTCCCGGTCCGTTGCGAGAATCGCTCCAAGCGAAGATGATCGCCGATCAGCCCACAATCCCCTAGGGAGCGAAGGCCCATGCCCTATCTCCGGAAGACGTTGGTCCAAGTCAGCCTCGCCGCCGTCCTGGCGATGCTCGGCGGCATGGTCGCACCCGCGGCGGCCGCCGACGAGCCGCCGGAGTGGCGACTCATCGACATCACGGATCGAGAGGCGACGTTCTGCGTGATTACCAACTCGATCCAGCCTGCGGTGGTTCTGATCGAAGACCCGAGCGACACCCGGTTTCGGTGGGCGGCCCGGGGGCAGACCGGAAGCCTCCGGTTCAAGTTCATGATGGCGGCCGCGCATAGGTTTGAAACCGGGAAGTTTCTGCTGGCCATACAGTTCCTTACGCCGGATGGGCTGCGCAATCCGCAGGGCATGAACTTAATATCCGGCGGCAGCCTGCCGCCGATCGACGACGGCGCCTGCCCATCGGATTACGACCAGACCTTGGAAGCCAGGTTCAACAACGATCGGGACAAGGTTCAAATCTGGTACGCCGCGCCGCCGGGCCCGTAGTCCGCCGTCCCGCCGGTGCCGAGAGGCCCCGGTCACCGAGAGACGCGGGGGGCGGACTTTGCCCCCTCGCACCATGACCGGCGCGCCTATTCGGCGAGTGTCTTGGAGACGGTGAAGGCGCCGCGCAGCTCGCCCAGCGCGAAGCCGGTGGCTTGGTCCTCGGGATAGAAGGCCTCGATCTCGGCCATCAGCGCCGGGTCGATGTCGGCGCCGTGGCAGGTCAGGCACACCTCGCCGACGGGGATCGCCTTCATATAGCGGTAGGTTCGCCCGCCATCGCTCTCGATCAGCTCGACG
>JAWWCG010000916.1:0-1534 GCA_033720555.1 Kiloniellales bacterium
GCCGGGGACGGGGATTTCCTGATGAACGTCCAGGAGATGGAGACCGCGCGCCGGCTCGACGCCAACATCACCCTCATGGTGTGGGTCGACGGCGGCTACGGCCTGATCTCGTGGAAGCAGGACGACGAGTTCGGCGAGCACACGGACCTGTCGTTCGGCAACCCGGATTGGCTGGGCCTGGCGAAGTCCTTCGGCTGGCAGGGCCAATACGTCGCCAACGCCGAGGACCTGTCGGCGGCCATCGCGGCCGCGCTCGCCCACGACGGGCCGTCGCTGATCGCCCTGCCGATCGACTACCGGGAGAACGCGCTGCTCAGCAAGCGCCTGGGCGAGATCGAGTGCACGATCTAGCGCGCGGCCACGCTCTTGCGCATTGGCGCATCGCGGCCCGACGCGGCCGCTGAGGGCATCGGCCGGCGGGCGCCCTACCTCCGCCGTGCGTTCCACCGTCTCGTCCGCCGCCGGTTAGCGCCTGTCCTTGCCACCACGTCGCCTGGTCGGAGGACAAACCCTTCGGACTCAAGGAAAATTACGCCCTTGGCGACTCGGCGGCGAAACTGCTAGCTGATTTGGTCATCTCTGGCCACAGGAGAAACCGATCCCGATGCCAACTCGGGGGGTGCTCGACGGGCGCTTTCGGTCCGTCGCGTGGCCGCTATACCTCCCCCACAGGCGAAACTCACTCCCGAAACTCACCCCGGAGATCCGTCGCCATGAAGACTCGCCATGCGCCCACCGCCAGCCTCGGCGCCACCCTCGGCGCCGCCTTCGCCGCCCTCGCGCTGGCCCTGGCCGGCTGCGCCAGCCAGCCGATCACGCCGCCGACGGTGGCCGACGCCCAGTTCTCGTCCAACGAGGTCTCGCCCGGCGACAGCGTTCAGGTGTCGTTCACCCTGGACCTGGACGACCCCGCGTCGGTCGAGCGGGTCTACCTGCGCGGCCTGCCGAAGAACACCGTCCTGGCCGGCACCCGCACCGAGCTCGACGTGCCGACGGCGCCCAGCAGCGCCTACGCCTCTGACATCACCATCGAGCGCCCGGCCGCCGACGGGCAGTATCCCCTCGAGCTGGTGATCGAGACATCGGAGCGCGCCTTCGTGGCGCCGCTCGGCACGCTCGCCATCAGCGACACGCCGAGCCGCATCGTCCACGCCCAGTTCGTCGGCGGCAGCCACGCGGCCGACGACTGCCTGGCCTCGACCAAGCTGCTGTCGCTGGAATACACGGTCGCCGACGACAACGGCGCGTCCGACTTCGTGGCGCCGGCCGTCGCCGCCGTCAATCCCGAGGCGGAAGGCCTGGTGTTCTTCCCGCGCTGGGAGCCGGTCGCCTGGCTCGACGGCAAGCCGGGGATCAACCTCAACCGGCCGACCCAGGACACGGTGGAGCAGGAACTGGTCAGCTCCGACATCCGGATCAACTGCGCCGTGGCGACCGATCAGCTCTACGAGTTCGTGATCCAGGGTCAGGACGTGTCCCGCAGCACCGGGAAGTCCGAGCTGATCGCCAGCCAGATCGTCACCTATTACGTCGA
>JAWWCG010000917.1:0-1532 GCA_033720555.1 Kiloniellales bacterium
GTCATCAGCAGGTAGCGCGACGGGGCGTTGCGGGACGAGAAGACCTGCATGTTCCGCGCGCCGGTGGCGTAGCGGATGTTCACCGGATCGCTCAGGATCAGGGCGGCGATGCCGCGCTTGGCCATCTCCGCGCGCACCCGCGCCTGCCGGTAGCGTCGCACCGCCGCCAGGTCGATGCCCGCGCTCTCGGGCGCGCCGTCCAGGAGCGCCAGCTCGCTGAGGTCGCCGCGGCCCGCATGCCAATCGAGCGTCGTCATGGCTGCGCTCCCGCCTTGCTGCCGGTCGCGGGCCCCGCGCGCCGACGTGGACCCGACGCCGACCCTTGTACCATCCCCGCCGAGGCCGACAAACCGGGCAATTCTTCCGGCGCAGGCGGGTACTGCTCTAAGCCTCCTTGCGCCACCAGGCCTCGCCCCCGGTGTCGGTCGTGACCAGGGGCGAGCGGATCCCGCGCGCGGCCCTGAACTCGTCCACCGCCTTCCGGCAGCCGACGAAGGTGTGGTAGTCGTCGACGACGACAGCGCCGCCGTTCGCCACCCGATCGTAGAGCCTCTCGAGGCAGAATTTGGTCGACGCGTACCAGTCGTTGTCGAGCCTGAGGACGGCGATCGCGCCGATCTCGGTCTTGGGCAGGGTGTCTTCGAACCAGCCGGGCACGAGGCGCACCCAATCGCCCTCGGCGTGAAGCGCGGCGAGAGTCCGCCGGGCCTCGCCGAGGCCGCCGGACACGTCGACGCCGACCCAGCGTTCGCCGTCGCCCTCGTCCTCCGGCGATTGCGCCGGCATGGCCTCGAAGCTGTCGAAGCCCCAGACCTGGCGCTTGCCGGCGGACAGCAACGACATCAAGGCCAAGCAGCCGCCCTTGGCCACGCCGCACTCTACCAAGGCGCCCGCCGGCAGGCCGGGGTCGGTCGTGAGGCGGTAGAGGTTCCAAAGCCGCGCCTCGACGACGAGGACTCGATCCCGGCTCAGCAGATACTTGATGGCGATGTGGGCCCGGGCGTCCAGCGGCAGCCAGCGAAGGGCCGGCAGCACCGCGCACAGCGAGCCGATCGCGCGCTCGTAGCGGGCCCGCACGCGGGGCCGAAACAGAGACCAGTAAACGCGCCGCCAGATGCGGCGGGGGAGATCGACGGGGTCGCTATCGCTGGGCGCGCTCATCGCCTGCGCGATCCGGCCGTGGCGCCAAGGTCGTCCCCGTTTTCGCTGACCGCTCCATCGCCGCACTATAGCCGCGCGGCGGCCCGGCCTCCAACACCAAGCCGGCGACGCTCCGCCGGACGCTCCGCTGGGCGCGGCGGGCGCCAATCCGGGGAGCGCCCGAAACGTCCGCGCGCGATCGCAGGCCGCCGCCTCGGCCACGGCGCGGCAACGCGGCTGAGGACGACGGACGTCTTGGATCCTGCGATCCGCTTTTCGGAAGAAAACCTGGTCGGGGAGAGAGGATTCCCAACTTAACAGATAGATTCTAAAATTATATCAATATCACAGTTTGTTATGCCATTTTTTGCACATACTTAATGCACATACTA
>JAWWCG010000918.1:0-1530 GCA_033720555.1 Kiloniellales bacterium
CCAGGGGCTCGGCGAACCGGCCGCCGCTCACAGGATGCCCGGCAGCTTGAGGCCGTGCTCGCGGGCGCAGTCGAGGGCGATCTCGTAGCCGGCGTCGGCGTGGCGCATGACCCCGGTCGCCGGGTCGTTCCACAGCACCCGCTCGATCCGCTTGGCCGCCTCGGGCGTGCCGTCGCAGCAGATCACCATGCCGGCGTGCTGGCTGAAGCCCATGCCGACGCCGCCGCCGTGGTGGATCGACACCCAGGTGGCGCCCGACGCGCAGTTGAGGAGCGCGTTCAGGAGCGGCCAGTCGGACACCGCGTCCGAGCCGTCCTTCATGGCCTCGGTCTCGCGGTTGGGCGAGGCGACGGAGCCGGAATCGAGGTGGTCGCGGCCGATCACGACCGGCGCCGACAGCTCGCCGCTCGCCACCATCTCGTTGAACGCGAGGCCGAGGCGGTGGCGGTCCCCCAGACCCACCCAGCAGATGCGCGCCGGCAGCCCCTGGAACGAGATCCGTTCGCGCGCCATGTCGAGCCAGGTGTGGAGATGCGCGTTGTCGGGCAGCAGCTCCTTCACCTTGCGGTCGGTCTTGTAGATGTCCTCCGGGTCGCCGGACAGGGCCGCCCAGCGGAACGGGCCGACGCCGCGGCAGAACAGCGGCCGGATATAGGCCGGCACGAAGCCGGGGAAGGCGAAGGCGTCCTCGAGGCCTTCCTCGAAGGCCATCTGGCGGATGTTGTTGCCGTAGTCCACGGTCGGGATGTCCCGGTTCCAGAACTCGAGCATGCCGGCCACGTGGACCTTCATCGAGGCCCGCGCGGCGCGCGCCACCGCCTTGGGGTCCGTCTCCTGCTTCTCGCGCCACTCGGCGAGGCTCCAGCCCTGGGGGAGATAGCCGTTGACCGGGTCGTGGGCCGAGGTCTGGTCGGTGACGATGTCGGGGCGGACGCCGCGCCGGGCGATCTCCGGGATCACGTCGGCGGCGTTGCCGAGCAGCCCGACCGACTTCGCCTCGCCCGCCTCGGTCCAGCGCGCGACCATCTCCAGCGCCTCGTCGAGGCTGTCGGTCATCTCGTCGACGTAGCGGGTGCGCCGGCGGAACTCGATCCGCTCCGGGTCGCACTCGACCGCCAGGCAGCAGGCGCCGGCCATCACCGCGGCGAGCGGCTGGGCGCCGCCCATGCCGCCCAGGCCCGCGGTCAGGATCCACTTGCCCGCGAGATCGCCGCCGTAGTGCTGGCGGCCGGCCTCGACGAAGGTCTCGTAGGTGCCCTGGACGATGCCCTGGCTGCCGATGTAGATCCACGAGCCGGCCGTCATCTGGCCGTACATCATGAGGCCCTTGCGGTCGAGCTCGTTGAAGTGGTCCCAGGTCGCCCAGTGCGGCACCAGGTTGGAGTTGGCGATCAGCACCCTCGGCGCGTCGCCATGGGTCTTGAACACGCCGACCGGCTTGCCGGACTGCACCAGCAGCGTCTCGTCGGCCTCCAGCGCCTTCAAGGTCGAGGCGATCAGGTCGAAGTCCTTCCAGGTGCGCGCGGCGCG
>JAWWCG010000919.1:0-1530 GCA_033720555.1 Kiloniellales bacterium
AAGCACATGTCGCAGAGCGTACAGGCGTCCACCACCGGCTTGAAATCCGCGCTCGACACCGAATCGAGCTCGCCGCTCTCGGAGTCGTCGATCAGGTCGAACAGGCGCGGGAAGGAGTCGCAGAGATTGAAGCAGCGCCGGCAGCCATGGCAAATATCGAACACCCGGCGCAACTCGGCGTCGATCTTGTCCGGATCGTAGAACGCCGGGTCGTTCCACTCGATGGCGTGCCGTGTCGGCGCGTCCAGACTACCTTCGCGCATGGCAATAAGTCCTTCTTCGCCCGGGCGTCGCCGGGTGGGCCGAAAGCGCTCACGTCGAAGCGGATTGGGCGGCGCGGTCGCGCGGAGACCTGCGGGGTGACGGGTTAGGGGCCGATGCCTTGCACCCGGCCCCATGCGATCCCGTTATCCACTCCCGTTCGCGATTCCGCGGGCCCTCGGTGCGCCGGAGGCCCGACCGCGACCGAGCAACCGGCCAAGCAACCGGCCAAGCAACCGATCGCGCCCCGACCTTGCGAGCAAGAGCGAGGCGCGCGGGTGCATGGTCAGTCGGCCATGGTCTCGAGGGCCTTCTGGAACCGGCCGGCGTGGCTCTTCTCGGCCTTCGCCAGCGTCTCGAACCAGTCGGCGATCTCGTCGAAGCCCTCGTCGCGGGCGGTGCGCGCCATGCCCGGGTACATGTCGGTGTACTCGTGGGTCTCACCGGCGATGGCCGCCTTCAGGTTCGAGGAGGTGTCGCCGATCGGCTCGCCGGTGGCCGGGTCGCCGACCTCTTCGAGATACTGCAGATGGCCGTGGGCGTGGCCGGTTTCGCCCTCGGCGGTCGAGCGGAAGACCGCCGAAATGTCGTTGAAGCCCTCGACGTCCGCCTTCTGCGCGAAGTAGAGGTAGCGGCGATTCGCCTGGCTCTCGCCCGCGAAAGCCTCCTTCAAGTTGGTCTCGGTTTTCGATCCCTTGAGTGCCGGCATAGGTCTCTCCCCTTTGGCGTTGCAAGCTCACGCGTCATCCGAGCCCGGGACAATCGGGGGCACTCGACAGGCGCCGCCCGAAACTTGGCTGGTCCTCGGCCGCATGACGCAATGGACACTAGATAGCGGCGCACCCACGCCCTGTCAATAGTTTAGAATGCCTCCAAACTATTTTTTAAGCCGCTAATTTCAATAAATATTAGGAGTCGGAGTCTTGGACGCGGACGACCACGTCGACGCGGGAGATATGGGTACCCTCGGGCGGATCCGGCAGTTCGGCGACCTGCAGTCGGTCGCTCGGAATGTCCTGCAGATCCCCGCTCGACTCGAAATAGAAGTGGTGATGATCGTCGACGTTGGTGTCGAAATAGGACCGCCCGGGCTCCACCACCACCTCGCGCAGGAGGCCGACCTTCGTAAACTGGTGAAGGGTGTTGTAGACCGTGGCGACCGACACCGCGACATCGGCCTCCAGGGCCTCGCTGTGAAGCTGTTCCGCCGTCAGGTGACGGTCCTCGCCGTCGAACAAAAGCCGAGCCAGGGCCAGGCGCTGGCGCGTC
>JAWWCG010000920.1:0-1528 GCA_033720555.1 Kiloniellales bacterium
GATTTCAAGCCCTGTGCCCCCTCGTGACCGGCCGGTCTGTTTTCGTCGAAACCGGGCCGCTCCTGATCCTTGCGCCCGGTTAGATCTCGCGCGCCGCCGTGTCCGGCGTCAAGAGGGCGCGAGGGCCAGGCGGTCCCGGCTGTACGAGCGGGCCCCGGCCGATCTATAGGAGAACGGCGGTCGCGGCGCGCACTCCGTGCGTAAGGCCGGGGGAGGCCGGGGGAGGCCGGGGGAAGGAGGACCGTCATGTCGCTGGTATCCGACGAGGACATCGACGGTTATCGCCGGGACGGCGCGATTTGCCTCAGGGGGATCTTCGCCGATTGGGTGGAGGCGCTGCGCGCCGGGGTCGAGCGCAACATCGCCGAGCCCGGCCCGGTCGCCACCGAGCACGCCCTGGACGACGGGCGCGGCCGCTTCTTCGAGGACTACTGCAATTGGCAGCGCATCCCGGAATACCGGGCCTTCGTGCTGGAGTCCCCGGCGGCGGCGCTCGCCGGCGCGCTGGTCGGGGCGAGCCGGATCCAGATCTTCCACGAGCACCTCTTGGTCAAGGAGCCGGGGACCGCCAAGGCGACGCCGTGGCACCACGACATGCCCTATTACTGCGTCCAGGGCGAGCAGGTGGCGAGCTTCTGGCTGGCGCTCGACCCGGTGCCGCTCGCGGTGGCGCCGACTTTCGTGGCGGGCTCCCACCGCTGGGGACGGCTCTACTATCCCCGGCTGTTCGACGACGGCACGGACTACGATTTCGCGGGTCCGGGCTACGAGACCGTCCCCGACATCGAGGCCGAGCGCGACCGCCACCGGATCCTCGCCTGGGACATGGCGCCGGGCGACGCGCTGGCGTTCCATTTTCTCACCCTGCACGCCGCGCCGGGCAACGCGGGCGCCGCCCGGCGGCGCGGCTTCTCGACCCGCTGGCTGGGCGACGACGTGCGCTTCGCCGAGCGGCCCGGCGTGACCTCGCCGCCCTATCCGGGAATCGGCCTCGCGGACGGCGATCGGCTGCGCGAGGACTGGTTCCCGGTGGTCTGGCGCGCCTAAGGCGCGTCTGTCCGCGCGCCGGCTCGCCATCTGATCTAGGTTAAGGGATCGGCGCGAGAAACGCGTCACAATGCTCGCCTTCGACCGCTTGCAGAGAAGGAGGCGAAGCCATGAATCGCATTCGCCGATTTCGCCCGATCCGGCCTCGGCTTCTCGTCTGGGGCCTGATCGCGGCGCTGTGGCTGGCCGCGGGGGCCGGCCGCGCGCACGAAGCCGAACAGCACGGGGCGCCCGAAGGGGCGACGGCCCCGGGCGCTACGGGGCAGGGCACGATGGGCCAGGGCACCACGGGCCAGGGCATGATGGGCCAGGGCACCATGGGCCAGGGCATGATGGGTCAGGGCGCCACGGGCCAAGGCACCATGGGCCAGGGCATGATGGGTCAGGGCGCCACGGGCCAAGGCACCATGGGCCAGGGCATGATGGGCCGAGACATGCCGATGATGCCGGGCATGGATAGGCTCATGATGCCGGCCATGGA
>JAWWCG010000921.1:0-1525 GCA_033720555.1 Kiloniellales bacterium
GATCAGACGCCGTTGGCGACCGCCGCCTCGATGGCGAGCAGGCGGGCCTCCTGGGTCAGCCCGACCCGCAGGAGGGCAGCGCTGACCTCGTGCAGCACCAGCGGGTGCGCTCCGCCCGGCCCCTCCTGCCCCAGCGCCAGCAGGGCGAACAGCACCGTCTCGCCCAGCTTGTCGAGCTGGCTCGCCTCGGACAGCGCGTCGATCAGCGCCGTGTCGGGCTGCAGGCCCGCCAACTGGTCCGGGGCCTGGGCCCCCACCAGATCGGACCAGACCAAGGGATCGCTCTGGCCCAGCGCATTGAACGCCGTGCGCAGCAGAAGCTGGCGCTCGCGGATCTCCTCCGGCGTCACGCCGGCCTGCGCCTCGGCCCAGGTCGTGAGGTCGGCCTGCGAGGTCGACCCGCGCGCCCCGGCCAGCCGGCTGTACGGCCACAAGGAGGCGACCGCGGTCGCGGCCTGGGAGTCGATCAGCGATTCCTGGCGCGCCAGGTTCAGCCAGGCGGTGGCCTGTTCGAAGCGGCCCGCCGCGTAGAGGACCCGGCCCGCCTCCTCGGCGAACCAGGCGAGCTCGGGCTGCAGAGGGATGTCGGCGACCAGGGCCACGAGAACCGCCGCCGTCAGGCCATAGGCGCCATCTTCGCGCGCGGTCTCGAGAGCGGCGTTCAAGATCTCCGCCCGGACCGCCGGGACGTCCTGGGCGAGCGCGGCCTGATAGTAGAGGGCCCGGCGCTTGGGGCCGTCCAGCGCCGCGGCGGCGCTGAGCGCGTTCGCCCGCTGTCCGGCGTCGAAGGCGTAGTCCAGGTAGAGCTTGGCCACGGCGTCGGGCTCGAGCAGGCCGAGGCGGACCGCGCGCTCGGCCGCCAGGGTCCGCTGCTCCAGGGTGTTCGCCGAATCCCGGGCCAGGAGTACCAGCAGCCCGGGGCTGGCCTGCTCGACCGCCTCGACCGGCAAGGGCTGACCGGTCGACTGATACATGGCGAGATGCAAGGCGGTCGCCGGCGCGACGCTCGGGTCGATCTCCCGCAGGCCGGTCAGGCTTTGGGCCAGCGCGAAGAACACCGGGTCGGCCTCGGCGGCGCCCTCCTCGCGCAACAGCGCCAGCCCGAGGTTCGCGCCGTCGAGGTCCTCCTGCAGGATCTGGCAGTAGACCAGGGCCTTGCGCCAATAGACCGCGCTCTCGACCTCGGCGACCTTGATCCGCACTTCCGTGCAGGCCTCGTCGCTGCGGCCGTTGAGAAACAGCGTCTCGACCCGCGCCCGGGCGACCGCCTCGGTGTCGTAGCGCTGCGGCGCCACCTCGAGCAGGCCGCTCAGACCCTCGAAATCGCCCATCGCGGCGAGCCGCCCGACCCTGAGCGCCAGCAGGTTCGTGCCGTTCTCGGACGGGCGGTCCGGCGCCGTCGCCGAGGGCGGGGCCGCGTTGGACAACAAGAGCCGCCGCGCCAGGTCGCGCATGGTAGCCGAGCCCAGCGCGCCGGGCAGGTGCGGCAGCAGGCGTTCGACGGTCCGCCGCTCGGTGCCCCGCC
>JAWWCG010000922.1:0-1522 GCA_033720555.1 Kiloniellales bacterium
CCAGGATGGCGCGGGCGTCGCTGTCGGCCTCGGGCGCGATCACCACCTCGGTGAAGATCTTGGCGATCTCCATCGCGGTCTCGCCGTCGAGGATGCGGTTGACCGCGATGATGCCGCCGAAGGCGCTCACCGGGTCGCAGGCCAGGGCCTTGCGGTAGGCCTCGGTCAGGCTGTCGCCGAGGGCGACGCCGCAGGGATTGGCGTGCTTGATGATGGCGACCGCCGGCCGCTCGAACTGCGGCGGCTGGAACTCGGCGACCAGCTCGAAGGCGGCGTCGGTGTCGTTCAGATTGTTGTAGCTGAGCTCCTTGCCCTGCAGTTGCTCGGCCGTGGCGACGCCGCGGCGCCGGCCGGATCCCGCGGCGCTCCCGCCATCGAGCGGCCCGCCGTCGGTGACGTAGAAGGCCGCCTGCTGGTGCGGGTTCTCGCCGTAGCGCAGCAGCTGGACCCGCTTGCCGGCGATGGCGATGCGCTCCGGCAGGTCCTCGCCTTCCTCGCCGGCCAGCCAGCCGGCGATCGCCGCATCGTAGGCCGCGGTGTGGGCGTAGGCCGCCGCCGCCAGGCGGCGCCGCAGCGCCGGGCCGACGGCGCCGCCGTTGGCCTCCAGGTCGGCGGCCACCGCCTCGTACTGGCCGGGGTCGGTGACCACGGTGACGAAGTCGTGGTTCTTGGCCGCGGCGCGGATCAGGGCGGGGCCGCCGATGTCGATGTTCTCGATGCAGTCGGCGCGCCCGGCGCCGCTCGCCAGGGTCTCGCGGAAGGGGTAGAGGTTGACCGCCACCAGGTCGATCGGCGCGATGCCGTGGGTCGTCAGGGCGTCGGAATGCGCGGCGCTGTCGCGGCGCGCGAGGATGCCGCCGTGGATCGCCGGGTGCAGGGTCTTCACGCGGCCGTCCATGATTTCCGGAAAGCCGGTGTGCTGCGAGACCTCGGTGACCTCCAGGCCGGCCTCGCGCAGCGCTCGCGCGGAGCCGCCGGTGGAGAGGATCTCGACGCCATGGCCGGCGAGGCATCGGGCGAAGGCGACGAGCCCGTCTTTGTCGGAAACGGAGACCAGGGCGCGGCGAATCGGCGTCGCCTGGTCGGGTGCCGGAGTGGCGGCAGCAGGCATGGTCGGCAAGTCCGGTCAGGTTGCGAAACGCAAGGGGGGCCGTTCGGCCCGGAGCAAAGTCGTGGTTTGGTATTAGGTAGGCCGGCCCCTGCCGTCAAGGCGGCCGGGGGATGGCTCTGAAATCTAACCCGATTTGGCCCCCGATTTAGCCGGGTGCTCCTGCTTGTGCAGGGCCCATTGCACCGCGGTCTCGCCCGTTGAGGTGATGCCGGACAGCACGATCTGCTGGCTGCGGCGCACCTCGCCCGAGCGGCCGAGGTAGACGCTGGGCTCCAGGGCGACGGCTGCGCCGCGGGCGCGGAACCGCCAGCCGGCGCCGCGCCCGACCCGCAGCAGCACCGTCTCGCCGTCTTGGGCCAGGGCGGCGCTGGCCTCGGGATGCAGGTGGAAGCGGATGGTGAAGTCCTGCCC
>JAWWCG010000923.1:0-1520 GCA_033720555.1 Kiloniellales bacterium
CATTTGCCGCCCGCCGTCGTCTACGACTACGGGCCGGCCTACCCCCCGCCGGTGGTGGTGCTGCCGCCGCCGGTGATGGCCGCGCCGGTGATGGCCGGCCCCGTCGTCGGGCCCGTGGTCGCGCCCGTCGTCGGGCCGCCTTTCCCGGCTCCCATGCCCGGTGTCCTGCCCGGTGTCCCGCCCGGCGTCATGCCCGGCGTCATGCCTGGGCCCATGCTCAGTCCCGAGCCGGCCGCCTGGCCGCCGGCCGGCTACGCCACCGGCCCGCTCCCGCCGGACCCGGAAGGCACGCCCGGCTGCCTGGTGGTGCGCGAGTACACCACCGAGATCGAGGTCGGCGGCCGGCCGGTCGAGGGCTACGGCTACGCCTGCCTGCAGGCCGACGGCTCCTGGAAGCGCGGCGCGCCGGCCCCGGCGCGCTAGACAAAACCCCCTACCCGCCGCGCCCGGAACGTGGGACCCTCCTGCGGACCGCGTCCGCACCGATAGGGGGCCCCATGACCAAACCTGCGAGTTCGCTGGAGCGCGCCAGCGGCCGCGGCCAGGAGGTCGCCGAGCGCGTCGGCAACGTCCTGGTCGACGGCTTTCACACCCTGGCGCTGTTCGCCATCGGCGCCACCATCGTCTGGTCCGCCGTCCACGCCTTCCTCGGCATGGTCGCCAAGGGCGCGGCCAGCGTCGAGGACATCCTGCTGCTGTTCATCTTCCTCGAGCTGGGCGCCATGGTGGGCATCTATTTCAAGACCAACCACATGCCGGTGCGCTTCCTGATCTACGTCGCGATCACCGCGCTGACGCGCATGCTGATCGGCTCGGCCAATCTGGTGCACGAGGGCGAGCTGGAAGACTTCCGCGAGATCGACGTCCACCTGGCCCTGGTGACCGGCAGCATTCTGCTGCTGGCGATCGCCGGCCTGGTGGTGCGCTACGCCTCCTACAACTACCCCTCGACGCGGCCGGCCAAGCACACGCAGAGCGGCACCCAGCCCGGCCCCGAGGCCTAGAGCCGACAGCTAGAAGATACAGCTAGAAGATGTCGCCGGTGAACTCGCTGTTCACCCGCTTCTGCAGGGCGGCGATCGCCTTGAGGGAGTCGACCAGGATGTCGCGCTCCCGCTCCGACAGGGTCTCCGGGTGCACGTAGTTGCCGACCGGCTTGCCGGCCTTGAAATCGGCGAGCTGCTCGCGCAGCAGCAGCTTGGTGATGTGGCTGAAGGCGCCGGCGAGGTAGTCGGCCTCGTCGGCGTCGAGCACGCCGGCCTCCTTGAGCGCCGCGACGCGCCGCAGGGTCGAGGTCTCGGCGATGCCCTCCCGGAGCGACAGCAGCCTGAGGGCGCCGACCAGCGGCAGGGTGCCCATGTGCTTGAGGTTGATCTCGCCGCGGTGCTCGGGCTTGTCCTTTTCGGTGACGAAGCGCCCGAACCAGCCGAGCGCCACGCCGACGCGCGCCTGCTCGCGCTGCAGCTCGGCGAGGAAAGCGGGGCTGTTCTCGGCCATCTCGACCACCACGTGGCGCAGGG
>JAWWCG010000924.1:0-1517 GCA_033720555.1 Kiloniellales bacterium
ACCTTCAAGGAGAACGCCCACAAGGCGCTCGCCGACCCGCTGGTGGCGCGCTCGCGGGCTCACATCAAGTCCGGCTTCATCGCCAAGCGGCGCAAGGCGGCCGACCGGCTGCCCGAATTCGAGGCGCTGCGCGACGCGGCGCGCGACATCAAGAATCACACGCTCGCCCATCTCGACCTCTATCTGGAGCGCTACGAGGCCGCGGTCGTCGCCGCCGGCGGCCAGGTGCACTGGTGCCCGAGCGCCGAGGACGCCCGCCAGGCCGTCCTCGCGATCTGCCGCGCCGCCGGCGCCCGCACGGTGACCAAGGGCAAGTCGATGATCTCCGAGGAGATCGGCCTCAACCCCTTCCTCGAGCGCGAGGGCCTGGTGCCGGTGGAGACCGACCTGGGCGAATACATCATCCAGCTCCGCCACGAGCCGCCGAGCCACATCATCGCCCCGGCGGTCCATCTGACCCGCACCGAGATCGAGGCGGAGTTTCGGGCGCATCACGACCATCTGCCGGCCGAGCGCCAGCTCTCCGAGCCGGCCGATTTCGTCAACGAGGCGCGCGGCATCCTGCGCCAGAAGTACGTCGACGCCGATGTCGGCATCACCGGCGCCAACTTCCTGGTGGCCGAGACCGGCAGCTCGATCATCGTCACCAACGAGGGCAACGGCGACCTGACCCAGTGCCTGCCCAAGGTGCACATCGTCATCGCCAGCCTCGAGAAGGTGGTGCCGACGCTGGAGGACGCGAGCGCGATCCTGCGGGTGCTCGCCCGTTCGGCGACCGGCCAGGAGTTCTCGACCTACACCACCTTCTCCACCGGCCCGCGGCGGCCGGGCGACCCGGACGGGCCGGAGCAGTACCACGTGATCCTGCTCGACAACGGCCGGTCCAACATGCTGGGCGGCGAGTTCCAGGACGCGCTTCGCTGCATCCGCTGCGGCGCCTGCATGAACCACTGCCCGATTTACCATGCCGTCGGCGGCCACGCTTACGGCTGGGTCTACCCCGGGCCGATCGGCGCGGTGCTGACGCCCGCCTTCCTCGGCATCGAGCGGGCGGCGCACCTGCCCAACGCCTCCACCTTCTGCGGCCGCTGCGAGGCGGTCTGCCCGATGCGCATCCCGCTGCCGAAGATGATGCGCCACTGGCGCGAGCGCGAGTTCGAGCGCCACCTGACGCCGCGCGCCGCCCGCTGGGGCCTCGGGCTGTGGGCGTTCCTGGCGCGCCGGCCCCGGCTCTACCACGCCGCCATGAATTGGGCGGCGCCGGCGCTGCGCGCCTTGGCGGGGCGGCGCGGGCGGCTGCGCCGGCTGCCGCTGGCGGCCGGCTGGACCGATCACCGCGACCTTCCCGCCCCGCAAGGCCGCACCTTCCACCGGATCTGGGCCGAGCGGCAGAAAGGACGGACGGCGTGAGCGATCCGGCGGCCAAGCGGGAAACGGTCTTGGGCGCCTTGCGGAGCCGGCTCGCCCGGCGATCCGGCGAAGGTGGCGAAGGCGGCGACGGCGGCGCCGAGGCGGTC
>JAWWCG010000925.1:0-1516 GCA_033720555.1 Kiloniellales bacterium
GAGGACCTGCGCGACCAGGCGGCCCGGCACCGCTTCGTGCGCGCCGTGCGCGCGGTTGCGCCCAACGCCAGCGGCGCGACGGTGGAGATGACCGAGGGCGGCCGGGCGGTGATCGACGCCTATCGCCAGGCCGCCGCCACCGCCGTCGTCGCCATCGCGCTTCTGCTGCTGGTGCTGCTGCGCCGCCTGGCGGCGGTCGTCCTGGTGCTCGCGCCGCTCTTGCTGGCGGCCGTGCTGACGGTGGCGGCGACGGTCGTCTTCGCGCTGCCGTTCAACTTTGCCAACGTGATCGTGCTGCCGCTGCTGTTCGGCCTCGGCGTCGCCAGCGGCCTGCACATCGAGCTGCGCGCCCGCCAGGCCGGCCCGCAGCGGGTGCTGTCGACCAGCACGCCGCGCGCGGTGCTGTTCAGCGCGCTGACCACCGTGGCCTCGTTCGGGGCGCTGGCGCTGTCGCGCCACACCGGCACCGCCAGCATGGGGGTGCTGCTGACCATCGCGATCTGCCTGACGCTGGTCTCGACCTTGGTGGTGCTGCCGGCGCTGCTGCACGAGGCCGGGCGCTGGCGCCAGGCCCGCTAGCGGGCGGCCGCCATGGGAAGAGCGGCGCCTTATCGGGCGGTTTCTACCAGCGCAGGATCATCCGGTCGCCGTCGACCTGGTAGCCGTCGAGTTGATCGAGGGCGCTCATGCCGAGCAGCGACATCGACATCGGCTTGGTGACCACCGCCGCCGGCACGTCGTAGAGGTCGAGCGCGCCGATGGTGAGCCGCTCGAGGCTGACCAGCGCCACCCGGGTGTGGCCGTTGCCGGTCTCGAACACGGCGTTGTAGTCCAGGGTGTCGGGGTCGAGGCCGACCCGCGAGGCGTCGTCGGGGCTGAGCACCACGGTGGTCGCGCCGGTGTCGACCATGAAGTCGATCGGCGTGCCGTCGATCGCGCCCTCCACGGTGAAGTGGCCGTTCGCGCTCGCCCGCAGGATCATCTGGTCGTGCGCGGCGTAGACCTGGTCGGGCTGGTAGGCGGCGTTGGCTTGCGCCGGGGCCGACCGGGCGGCGGCGGGGGCGACCGTCCGGTCGCGCTCGGACGAGACGCCGGGGCCGGCCTTGGCGAGATGCTCCACGGCCTTGGTCGCGAAGATCGCGAAGACCAGGACTATCAGGAGGTTGCGCAGTGTCGTGCCCATCGAGCCGTCCTTGCCTGTGGTCCCGGAGGCCTTTGCCCCCGGAGTCAGGTGTCTCCTGGGGAGGGGCGTTCCGGGTGTGTCGTGCGCGGTTCGGAACAGAGGTCGTCGTCCGGAGGCCCCGCGAGTGCGCCGTCTCGAGGGTCCGCCGTCCCGCCAGGCCGTGGGCGGCCGGTCGTGCCGGGCCGCCAGTTTCTCAGCCAAGGGTTAAAGTTTCGGTAAGCTTCGGCAAGCTTCGATAAGCTTCGCCGGGCGCGCAGGCGAGCGTTGCCCGCGGTCGCCGGTGGCGCTAGATTGCCGCCGCACGAGTCCGCGCGGACGCCGCGGGGACGTCGC
>JAWWCG010000926.1:0-1508 GCA_033720555.1 Kiloniellales bacterium
CCCCTCGTGGCAGTAGTAGTCGAAGGCGAAGGGCCCGCGCTGCGGCACCCGGCCGTAGGGCGGCTTGAAGCCGACCACGCCGCAGGCCGAGGCCGGGATGCGGATCGAGCCGCCGATGTCCGAGCCGTTGGCGAGGGTGGTCATGCCGGCCGCCAGCGCCGCGCCGGCGCCGCCGGAGGAGCCGCCGGGGGTATAGTCCGGGTTCCACGGATTGCGGGTGACGCCCCACAGGCGGCTATGGGTGATCGCGGCGCAGGAGAACTCCGGCGCCGCCGAGCGGGCGTGGACGATCGCCCCGGCGCGGCGCAGCCGCTCGATCACCAGGGCGTCGACGTCGTCGCGGTGGTCCCGGTGGATCAGCGAGCCGCCGGTGGTGATCTCGCCCTTCAGCTCGGTCTCGTCCTTGACGGCGAGGGCGATGCCCTCGAGCGGCCGCAGCCGTCCGTCGCTCTTCATGTAGCGCGCCTCGGCGGCGCGCGCCTGGTCGAGGGCGCGCTCGAAATAGGTCATGGGCAAGGCGTTGATCAGCGGCCCGAGCGCCTCGGCGCGGGCGATCAGCGCCGTCATGACCTCGACCGGCGAGAGCGTGCGCGCCTTGAAGGCGGCGAGCGCCTCGGTGGCGGAGAGGTAGCACAGATCGAGGTCGGTCAAGGGCGCGCCTCGCGCAGGAAAACACGTTTTACCGAAGCGAGTTACAGGTCAATCTTCATCTTTCTTGGCACGCTGCCAGGCGGCTTCCATGGCGTCCAAGGAAACGCCGGCAAGGTCGTGATCGAAGGCGCGCTCGACGGCGCGGAAGCGGCGCTCGAACTTGGCGTTGGCGTGGCGCAGCGCGCCCTCCGGGTCGACCTCGAGATGACGCGCCAGGTTGACCAGGACGAACAGCAGGTCGCCGATCTCGTCGGTCATCCGCGCCCGGTCGCCGTCGGTCTCGATTTCCTCATGCAGTTCAGCCAGTTCCTCGGCGAACTTCTCGAAGACCTGGCGCGTGCTCGGCCAGTCGAAGCCGACCCGCGCGGCGCGCTTCTGCCGCTTGAGCGCCCGCAGCAGCGCGGGCAGGCCGCGCGCCCCGCCGCCGCGCGCGCTGGCCGCCTGGCCGGCGGCGCCACGTGATGCCGCGGCGGCGGCGCGCTCGCGCGCCTTCAGGTCCTCCCAGTGACGGGTCTGGGCCGCGGCGTCGGCGACCTCGGCGTCGGCGAACACGTGGGGGTGCCGGCGAACCATCTTGTCGACCGCGCCTTGGGCCACGTCGTCGAAGGCGAAGCCGCCGGCTTCCTCGGCCATGCGGGCGTGGAACACCACCTGGAACAGGAGGTCGCCCAGCTCGTCCTGGAGGGCGGCCATGTCGTCGCGCTCGATCGCCTCGGCGACCTCGTAGGCTTCCTCGATGGTGTAGGGCGCGATGGTCGCGAAGCTCTGCTCGACGTCCCAGGGGCAGCCGCGCTCGCGGTCCCTGAGCCGCGCCATGACCTCGAGCAGCGCGTCCATGGCCGAGGATTTCAGGGAGG
>JAWWCG010000927.1:0-1504 GCA_033720555.1 Kiloniellales bacterium
CGTGCAAACCGCCAGCGACCGGCCCCGCTAGACTCCGCGCCTTTGCGCCTGCTCACGAACCTCCCCTGCCATGCCCGCCGCCGCCCGCACCGAAAACCTGAAGCGCCTCTTGAAGCCGCGCCACATCGCCTTCATCGGCGGTGCCGCCCTGGCCGACCCGATCCGAAGCTGCGAGTCGGCGGGCTTCGGCGGCGACATCTGGGTGGTCAATCCCAACCGGGAGGCGGTTGCCGGCCGCCGCTGCTACCGCTCGGTGGCCGACTTGCCCGAGGCGCCGGATGCGAGCTTCGTCGCCGTCAACCGGCAGCAATCGATCGCCGTGGTGCGCGAGCTGGCGGCGCGCGGCGCCGGCGGCGCAGTCGCCTATGCCGCGGGCTTCGCCGAGATCGGCGCCGAGGGCGCCGCGCTGCAACGCGAGCTGGTCGCCGCCGCCGGCGATCTCGCCCTGATCGGCCCCAACTGCTACGGCCTGCTGAACTATTTCGACGGCGTCGCGCTGTGGGCCGACCAGCATGGCGGGCGGCCGCTGGAACGCGGCGTCGCCGTGATCAGCCAGAGCGGCAACATCTCGCTCAACCTGACCATGGCCGGCCGCTCGGTGCCGCTCGGCTACGTCATCAGCGTCGGCAACCAAGCGGCGCTCGGCGTCGGCGACTATCTCGAGGCCCTGGTCGAGGACCCGCGGATCTCCGCCATCGGCCTCTACATCGAGGGCCTCAAGGACATCGCCGGATTCAGCCGGGCCGCCGCGCGGGCGCTCGAGAAGAACATCCCGATCGTCGCCCTCAAGGTCGGCACCTCCGAGATCGGCGCCCAGGTGGCGTTGAGCCACACCAGCTCGCTGGCCGGCTCCGACCAGCTCTACGACGCCCTCTTCGCGCGCCTGGGCATCCTTCGCGTCGGCTCGATCTCCGGCCTGTTGGAGACCCTCAAGCTGCTGGCCGTGGTCGGGCCGCTGGCCGGCCCCCGGCTCTGCGTCTTCACCTGCTCGGGCGGCGAATCCGCCCTGATCGCCGACCTCGCCGAGCCCGCCGGCCTCGAGCTGGCGCCGTTCGCCCCGGCCCAGGCCGAGGACCTGCGCCGCCAGATGACGGTGTTCACCACCATCGCCAACCCCTTCGACTACAACACCGCGGTCTGGGGCGACCAGCCGGCGCTGGAGCGCTGCTTCACCACGGCGATGCGCAGCGGCTTCGACGCGGCCGCCCTGATGATCGACTACCCCGACGTCGCCGGCTGCGATCCGGCCGGCTGGGACATCTCGGTCGACGGCTTCATCGCCGCCCACCAGGCGACAGGCTGCCCGGCGGTGGTCGCCAGCACCCTGCCCGAGCTGTTGCCCAAGAGCGCCCGCGAGCGCCTGCTGGCGAACGGCCTGGCGCCGCTGCAGGGCATCTCCGACACCGTGGCGGCACTGGGGGCGGCGGCCGACTACGCCCGCCGCCGCCGGGACCTGCTCGCGGACGGCGCCGCGGCGCTCATCCTGCCCGAGCCAGGCCTCGGC
>JAWWCG010000928.1:0-1501 GCA_033720555.1 Kiloniellales bacterium
AGTGAACGTGATGCGTCCGTAGCCGGCGATACGTGCTGCCTCCATGATATTGATCACGGACTGATGCGGCGCCTTGGCGTCGGCGCTGATGACGACGACGGGATCCTTGATGCCGGCGGCTGCGCGCCGCAGCGCGTCGCTGAAGGCCACGGTGTCCGAGAACGGGGTGACGATCCGGTTGACGGAATATTTGCCCTGGGAATCAACCGCAACGTCGATCTGATTCGGGTGATCCGGGGGGCGCTCCGCGTCGGCCGACGGAAGATTGATCTGCAGCTCGGCGTAGCGCGAATAAGTGGTCGTGACCATGAGAAAGATCAGGATCACGAGGAGCACGTCGATCAACGGGATGAAGTTGATCTCCGGCTCGTCGCGGAACGCGCGTGGCCGGAACTTCATTGGCGCTCGCCGTGGATGATCTCGATCAGCTTGATCGCCTGCATTTCCATGTCGACCAGCATCTCGTCGACCTTCGCGCGGAAGTAGCGGTAAAAGATCATGGCGGGAACCGCCACGACGAGACCGAATGCCGTGTTGTAGAGCGCAATCGAGATGCCATGCGCCAGGACAATGGGGTTGCCGCCCTGCGGCGTCTGCGAGCTGAAAATCTCGATCATGCCCACTACGGTGCCGAAGAGACCGAGCAGGGGGGCAATTGCGGCGATGGTGCCAAGGCTGGTCAGGAATCGCTCAAGATCGATTGCGACCGTGCGGCCTGACTCCTCGATCGCTTCCTTCATGATCGCGGGAGAACTTTTCACGTTGCGGAGTCCGGCCGCGAAGACCTGACCCAACGGAGACCCATTCGCCAGGCGGGACAGCAGCTGCGAGGTCACGCCACTCTGCCGGAATTCGTGGACGGTCTGGGTGAGCAGGTTGCGGGGCATGACCACGCTCGCTCGCAGTGACCACGAGCGCTCACCGATGATGGCAAGGGCGACGACAGATGCAACGATCAGAAACCAGATGGGCCAACCAGCAGCTTCGACGAGAGCGAGCAAACAGAACTCCTAGAATTTCGGCGTCACTTTAATCGCGCAATGAATTTTCAGCAAGCAATCGTTAATTAATCATCTGAGCAATGTCGTGTAAGCTGCTTCCCCTGAAACACTTTTCGATCTGTCCACAGAGTTTGTGGACAACCGTGTGCATAGTTCGTGCACAAAAAACGTAACTGAGTTTTCTGTATGGAAATTTGTTGTTTCGGTCATTTTTTACGCGGACGTTAACTGCAATGTTTCAAGGGGTTACTTGAAAAGCCCCGCCGGGCGCGGGATTCCGGGCAGCGGGCGGCGCGAATGCATGAGCCTGTGGAAGAAAAGCGGAAAAAAGTCACACTTTCTTTTGTCTTAGAATCAATTGATGCCTGACCTCATTACCGGGCGGCCACCGGCGCCCGTCATATCCGTCGCCGAGCTCAATCGCCTTGCAAAGGATTCCATCGAGCGCGCGCTTCCAGTCCTTTGGATTGCCGGTGAAATTTCCAATTTCAAGCGCTATG
>JAWWCG010000929.1:0-1500 GCA_033720555.1 Kiloniellales bacterium
CGTCGAGCTCCAGAACTACGAGCGCGCGATCGACCCGCGCGTGCTGCCGGGCGAGGCGGTCGAGGGCTGGTATCTCGATTATCTGCTCGACGCCTGCGCCCGCCAGGACGGCGCCCTGCTGGTCGCCGAGGCGGACGGCCGGGTGGTCGGCTTCGCGGCGGTGCAATGCAAGGTGGCGAACGAGGACGTCGACGAGGGCGACTACGCCTTCGCGCTGATCTCCGATCTCGGCGTCAACGGCTCGCACCGCGGCCGGGGCATCGGCCGGGCCCTGATCGCCGCCTGCGAGGACCTCGCCCGGGCGCGCGGCGCGCGCTGGCTCAGGATCGGCGTCTTGGGACGCAACGCCGTCGCCCGCGGCCTCTACGAGCGCTGCGGCTTCGAAGACCGCCAGGTGGTGCTGGAGAAGACCTTGGCCGCGAAGTGACCGCGGCGCTTGCCGGGGCGTCCCGTCAGCCCCGCGAAACCGTCCCTTGCGGCCGCACGCCGAGGTGATTGTCCCAGCGGCGCGCGCCGTCCGGCGCCGCCAGGACGCGGCTTTCGCCGCGGCGCGCGTCGATCGCGCGAAGCGCGCCGTCGCCGCCGGAGACCAGGAATTGGCCCGGCTCGCCGGTCGGCGCCAGGCCCGAGGCGTCGCGCGCCTCGACATGAGTCATGAACTCGCCGCTCGCCGCGTCCCACAGCGTGATCAGATGGCCGCGCGGGCTGGAGACGGCGAGCAGGCGGCCGGTGGCGTCGAACGCGACGCTGCCGGTGTAGTGGCGCAGCCGCCGCTCGATCGGCCCCGGCGCTGAGAACAGGCGCACGCCGCCGCCGCGTTCGTGCAGGCCGACCAGGGGCACCCGGTCGCGCCGGCTGCCCTCGTACTGCATGGCGATGGCCACCCGGCCGCGCCGGTCGACCGCGAGGTGGCGGATCGAAAGCTTGTGCAGGTGGGCGGGCAGCTCGGCCAGCTCCAGCAGCCGGCCGCTGGCGGCCTCCAGGTAGGCGAGATTGGGCGCCATGGTCGCGAGGTTCAGCTTGGCGCGGCCCTGGTCGGGATGGGTGCGGATGCCGCCGTTGGCGACGGCGAGCGTGGCGCCGTCGGGCAGCAGCGCGAGGTCGTGGGGGCCGACCCCGTGGCTCGGCATCTCGCCGATCCGCCGATAGCCGGCTTCGACGTCGTAGACGCCGAGGACCCCGCGGCCGGCCGGGTAGTCGTTCTCGGCGGCGAACATGAGGCGCCCGTCGCGGGAGAACGCGCCGTGGCCGTAGAAGTGGCGCCCGGCGGCCGATTCGACGGCGCGCACGACGGCCCCCGTCGCGGTGTCGAGGACCCAGGCGAAGGTGCCGGGCCGCCGCGCGAAGACCGCGCAGTGGGGCCGGGCGGGATGGAAGGCGACGCCGTGGCCGCGCGCCGGCAGCGGCCGCTCGAACAGCCGCGCGCCGCCGCCGTCGAGGCCGGCCGCCAGATAGCCGCCCGCCCGGTCGGCGCCGCAGCCGACGACCAGCGGCGGCGCC